>JAYVSF010000818.1:0-14120 GCA_043775605.1 Myxococcales bacterium | reverse complement strand
GCGGTGCCCGGCTGCGGGGGATTGTTGTTGGTGTCCGACGACGCCAGGACGTAGACCACGTAGATGCCGACGCCGGCGAGGACCCAGAACACCGGGTTCGAGTAGAACGGCTTCTTGGCCTTCGGCTGATCGGGGCTGGGCGCCGGCGCCACACCGGAGGTCGGGGCCGGAGCCGCCGCCGAGCCCGGCATCATCGACGGTGGCGGCAGCGGCTGCGCGCCGCGGGCCGCGGCGAGGTCGACGGCCGCCACCCGGTCGAGCTCGCGATCGCCGGTCGGCGCGTAGCTCACGGGACCGGTCGCGATGGGCGGCGGCGGCATCGCCGGGCGGGTCGACTCGGCCTGGCGCGCGGCCTCGGCCTCGGCGGCCAGCCGATCGGCCTCGGCCTGGCGCGCGGCCTCGGCCTGGCGCGCGGCGTCGGCGGTCTTCTGCGCCGTGTCGAGCCGCGCGATCGCGCCCTCGACCTCGGGCCGGTTGGCCGCGTTCGGCATCCGGTCGAGGTACGAGCGATAGGCCCGGATCGCCATCGTGCCGTCGCCGAGGCGCTCGTAGGCGAGCGCGATGTTGTAGTCGTTGACCGCCGACGGCGCGATCTGATCGGCGGTGGTGAACTCGCCGATCGCGCCCTTGTAGTCGCCCGCGTCGAACAGCTTCTTGCCCTGCCCGTAGTGGGCGCCGGCCGCGGCGCGGGGATCGGGCTGAGCGGCCACCGGCCGGGCGGTGAGGATCAGCGCCGCGACCGCCGCGGTGGCGAGCGCGAGGACCAGGAGCTGGCCAAGGAACGGGACACGGAACGGGACGCGGATCGTGGAGGACATCGCTACCTCTCGAAGGGCACGGCGGTGAGTCGGCCGGGGCTGATCGTGCCAGATGACCGGCCGATGCGCCCGGCCCCGCGCGGTGACCCTCGGTCGGCTGTGATCGTGGTCATGGTGGTGCGGTCACAGGCCGCAGCGGACGTCGGTGGGGTTGGCGTCGCAGTCGGGTGGCGGCGGCGGATGGCTGCTGCCGCTGCCCGAGCCGCCGCCGGTGCCGGGGCCGCCCCCGAGCCGCCGGAGCTTGACGTCGACCTTCGGCTCGAGGCCGTCGATCGTGAACGCCTGATCCTTGAAGCCGCTGGCCTTGACCACGATGTCGTGGGTCTCGCCGGCCGCGACCTCCACGGTCTGCGGGGCCCGGCCGCGCCGCATGCCGTCGACGTAGACCTCGGCGCCGGCGGTGGTCGACCGGATCGCGACGTCGACGCTGTTGGTCGGCGGTGTGACCGTGCCGGCGTCGATCGCTGGCGCCGGCCGCGCGTCGACGGTCGGGGCCGGGCCGATCGCGGCGTCGATCGCCGGATGCGCGACCGCGGCGTCGACGACGTCCGCGACCGGACCACCGACGCCGGCGTCGATCGTCGCCGGCAGCTCACCGACCGCGGCGTCGATCGTCGCGCCCGCGATCGGCGGGGTCTTGCCGTCGTCCTTCTTGTGCTGCATCGCGACGACCGCGATCACGCCGCCGATGACGACCACCGCCGCGATGATCACCGCGTAAAGCCCGGCCTTGCCGCGCCGCGGTGGCATGAGCTGCGAGTCGCCGCTGTACATCCCCGACGCGCCGGGGTGCGCGCCCATCGGATGGTGAGGCGGGCCCTGGTACGGCGCCGGCGGGTACGGACCGCCCTGCCCGCCCGGATACGGCTGCATGCCGGGGCCGCCCATCGGCGGAGGCCCCATCGGCATACCCGGGCCGGGGCCGCCCATCGGCGGCATGCCCGGGCCCTGACCCTGGCCGTGGCCGGGCGGCGACGGGCCGGGGTTCGACGCCGACGGCAGCGCCCCACCGGTCGCGATCAGCGTGGCCGGCATCGCGCTCGAACCAGGCGCGGCCAGGGTCGACAGCATCGCGCTCGGCGAGCCCGGCGCGCTGGGCCCGCTCGCCGACGGCCGCACCGGCATCACCGCCGACCCGCCCACGTTCGGCTGCGAGCTCGACGACCGCCCGCCCTGGGCCTCGAGGTACGCGCTCATGCCGGGCCCGACCAGGTTGCGATACACGCCGACCAGCGCGTTGACGAACTCGTCCATCGAGCGATAGCGGCGATCGGGATCCTTGGCCAGCGCCCGCGTGATCGCCTCGGCCAGCCCCAGCGGCAGGGTCTTGCCGGCCTTGGCCGCGCGCTGCGCCACCGGCTCGGGCTCGGTGGTGATGTGCTGGGTCAGGATGCCCATGAACGACTCGCCCTGGAACGGCAGCGAGCCGCTGAACACCTCGTAGGCGATGATGCCGAGCGCGTAGACGTCGACCCGGCCGTCGATGGCCTGACCGAGCGCCTGCTCCGGCGCCATGTAGTACGGCGTGCCGAAGATGGTGCCGGTCTTGGTCAGGTTGTTGCTGCCGTCCTGACCGCCGACCTTGGCGATGCCGAAGTCGAGCAGCTTCGGGATGTCCTCGCCCTGCGGCGTGAACGTCACGAAGATGTTCTCCGGCTTCATGTCGCGGTGGATGATGCCCTTGGCGTGGGCTGCGGCCAGGCCGTGCCCGGTCTGGATGAGGATGTTGAGCAAGCGCTCGGTCGGCTGCTGCTCGAGGATCAGCTCGTTGAGCGGGAGCCCGTTCAAGAACTCCATGCAAAGGTAGATGCGGCCGTCCTTGAGCTGGCCGAAATCGTCGATGCCGATGATGTTGCGGTGGCCGATGGTCGACGCCGACCGGGCCTCCTGGCGGAAGCGGCTGACCGCCTCCTCGTTCGACACCACCTCGCGGCGCAGGAGCTTGATCGCGACCTTCTTGGCGATGTGGACGTGCTCGGCCGCGTAGACCTCGCCCATCCCGCCCTCGCCGAGCTTCTTGACGATCTTGTAGCGACCGTCGAGGACCTCGCCGATCATGGAGGCGTCGCCCTCGCCCGCCATCGACATCGACGCCGAGGTCGCGGCCGAGACGTCGAGGTCGGACGACGAGCCGGCGCCGCCGCCGCTGCCCGAGCCGCCGAGGCGCGTCGGGCCTCCCGGTTTGCCACCTTGGATCATATGAGGGCAGCAGTATAACGCGGCGCGGCCGGGGAGGGTCTGCCCGCGGCCGGGAACGCTGGTGCCGGATCAAACCTGGATCGGATGAAGACAGACCTTGCACCTGATCCGTGAACTCGGACGCCCAGAGTCATTGTTGTTCGCTCGCTGACGCTCGCTAGGGCGCCGGGCGACACACGCCCACGCGGAGCGGGTTGGCAAGGTCGCTGTCGTTGATCCGGCAGACCTGCCCGGCCGGACACGGCGGCAGCTCGGGCCGCCCGCACGCGCCGGGCGGTGGCCCGGGATTGGCGGCCCCCGGCACCAGCACGCAGCGCCCGAGCTGACAGGCCGGCTCGGCCCCGGTGGCGCAGGTCGACACGCCCGGGCAGGCCTCGGCGCCGCCGCACATCAGGCCGGCGAGGTGCTCGGCGAGGCGGCTGACCGGCACCGCGACGTCGAGCCCGCCGCGATCACAGCCGCAGCAGTCGGCCGGCGCGCGGGCGCAGTCGACGGCGACCGTGCACTCGTCGGCCCCGGGTTCGCCGGCACAGGCGCAGGCCAGGCAGCCGGTCGCGTCGATCGCGAAGCCGCCGGCGCAGACCAGGTCGCACGCGACCGGGGCGCAGGCGGCCATGCAGGTGCCGGTGTCGCAACGCGCGACCAGGGGCGCGCAGCTCCCTTGCATCGGGCACTCGACCCCGGCGCACGCGTCGGCGAAGCCGCTGGCGACCGGCAAGGCGTAGGTCGGGCACGCGCAGCACGAGGGCCCGGCCAGCACGCAGTCGCCGTCGGTCAGACACGCGCTGGTGCCATCCTCGGGTGCCACCGCGCCGTCACGGGCGGTGACGCAGCCGCCCGTCGCCAGCGCCAGCGCGCCAAGGGCGAGCGCTGCCACCGCGAGCACCGACGCACGACGAGCCATGGCTGCCAGGATGAGCAGGTTCCGTGCCGGGCGCAACCCTCCGAGATCCATGACGACGGCGACAGATTTCTGAGCAATGGGCCCGGCCGGTTCGCCGTCGTCTACGCGTGGCCGTGGCCGTGGTGGATGTCCGGCGCGTGATCGTGGTCGTGCGCGAAGCCGACGTGGGTGTGCGGGTGCACGTGCTCACCGACGACGGCGGGGTCATGGACATGGTCGTGGTGACCGTCGTCATGGCGGTGGGGGTGGTCGTGGTCCGTCGACTCGTGGACGTGGTGATGTCCGTGCCGCTCGGTGAGGTGCAGGTACACGCCGAAGCCGAACAGCACCGCCGAGATCGCGGTCCACGGGCCAGCACCGCGGTCGCCGAGCACGAACGCGAGGGCGGCGCCGACGAACGGCGCGAGCGCGAACACCGAGCCGGTGCGGGCGGTCCCGATCCGCCGCTGCGCGAGGAGGTACAGCCGCAGGCTCAGGCCATAGCCGGTGGCGCCGCACGCCAGCAGCACGACGATGGCGCGCGCCCCGGGGGCGGGCTCACCCGCGATCATCGCCGCCGCCGTGGTGAAGCCGGCCCCGAGCGCGCCCTTGGCGGCCACCACTGCGAGCGGCTCGCGCTCGGCGAGCGGCCGGGTCAGGGTGTTGTCCAGCGCCCAGCCGATCGTCGCGCCCGCGACCGCGGCTGCGCCGAGGACGCTCCAGGCGGCGCCGCTCGACGCACCGAGGGTCAAGGCGCCGCCGGCCGCCACCATCACGCCGACGGCGACCGCCACCCGCGGGCCGATCGGCTCGCGATAGACCGCGCGGGCCAGCAGCACGGTGAAGACCGCCTCCAGGTTGAGCAGCAGCGAGCCGACGGTCGCGCCCGCCCGTTGCAGCCCCCACGCGAGCAAGGTCGGCGCCACCGCGCCACCGACGAGCGCCACCGCCACGACCCGCGGCAGGTCCCCCCGTCGGAGCGGCGCGCCGGTGCCGCGGCCAGCCAGCGCGAGCAACAGCGCCGAGCCAGCCGCGCCGGCGTAGAGCAGCGCCGCCGTCGAGAATGGCCCCAGGCCGCGGCCCGCCCACGCGACGGCCGGCATGGTGACGCCGAACGCGACGGCGGCGAGGCCCGCGAGCACGACGCCGGCGGTGATCGGTGCCACCGGCCTGGACGAGGTCACCTCCACGACGACACCCTACGTCGATCTGCCGCGCTCGACCACGGTTCACGGGGACGCCGCGCGCACGTCAGAGGGATCGCCTAGGGTCGGCTCCCAGTGGGCGCCAAGATCATCACCAAGACCGAACGCGCGATGGAAGACCGGATGGCGGCGGTGGCCGACGATCCCGAGCGCGCAGACGCCCTGAGCAAGGCGCGCTCGTTCAAGCGGACCTGGCTCGAGCTGGCCGACGCGCTGGCCCGGGTCCAGAAGAGCGGGTCGTGGACCCGGTGGGGCTTCGACTCGTTCGACTCGTACTGTCGCAAAGAGCTCCACCTCAAGGAGGCGACGGTCTCCAAGCTGCTCGGCAGCTTCCGCTTCCTCGAGTCGAGCGCGCCGCGGGTGCTCGAGCGGGCCCGCAGCCAGCCCGAGGCCCACGTGCCCAGCATGGCCGCGGTCGACTTCGTCCAGCGCGCGACCGATCGCGGCGCCGCCGACGAGGACACGCTCAAGTCCATCCGCCAGGCGGCGTTTGACGAGGGCACCGAGGCACCGCTCTTGACCCGCAAGTTCCGCGAGGTCGCGTTCCCCGTCGACGAGGACGGCAAGGGCGAGCGCCTGCGCGGCCAGATCGCCGGCGCCGCTCGCCGGCTGTCCGCGCTGATCGCCGAGGACGGCGCGCCGGTGACCAAGAAGCTCGCGGTCCGGGTCGAGGAGACCCTCGGCGAGCTGCTCGCCGCGCTCGACAAGACCTGATCAGCGCTCGATGGTCTCGCGCCGGGGTCAGGCTCAGGCGCTGCTGGAACCATCGCGCCCGGCGAGCTGGCGAAGCCGCGCCAGCACCAGGGGCCGTCGGGCCTGGCTGCCGGTATCACCCGCGAGGTGGCCGGGGAGCGCGGCGAGGAACGCGTCGTCGTCGAGCAACGCGCCGAGCCGATCGCGGAGATAGTCACGGAGGTCCGGGCTCGCTGCCGAGACCTCGTCGACCAGCGCCGCGTGACCGTCGACGATCGCGATGACATCCTCCAGGTCGTGGCTGGCGACCAGGTCGCCGCCGCCGCGACCGGCGAACGCCTCGAGCTTCATCGCCACGAAGTAGGGTGCGCTCGCGACTCGCACCATCAGGCCCGCAGCGATCTCGCGGCGGATGGCGTGCGACGTGGCCTGCGCATACCAGCGGTTGGTGAAGCCCAGGATCTCCGCCGTCGTTGGCATCACGTCGACGACGACTTCGTCGACGATCCAGCGACACAGCGGGGCGCCTTCGGAGATATCGGGCCGAAAGCCGAGGCGCCGCAGTCGCGCCTCGAGGTCGTAGTAGCCGGCGCGCGACGAGACCTCGACGATCACGTCGAGATCATCCGTCGGTCGGACCGCGGTCGCCGCCACGTCATCGATCAGGAGCCCCAGCACGGCGCCGCCGACGAAGACGACCTCGTCGCGGAGGTCACCCAGTCGACGGGCGACCGTCACCATCCAGAGGTCACTCGGGTTCGGCACGGAGGACCCGGGGGAGCATCTTGACTGCGAGCGCGCGCTCCCGGGCCCGACCCGCGCGGATCGCGTCGACCAGCGCCATCACGTCGTAGAATCTGGAGTCGCGGCTCGCCGCGACCGGCACACAGCGATGCAGCGGCTCGAACGACTCGCCCCGGGTCGTGCCGTCCGGCGTCGGCCACACCGGCACCGGGTCCGCACCCGCGGCGAAGCGCCCGGCGAGGACCGGCGCTGCATGAGACGTCGGCATCCCGCGCGTGATCGGGCCGCGGCTCGCCACCATCATGTACTTGAGGCCGTGGATCAGCAACTCGAGCAGCGCCGCGCGGTGCGGTCGGTAGCCCGTCCGGCCCTTCGCGGGTTCCGAGATCAGGAGCCTCGCCACCGCGGCCTGCCGCGCAGCACGGAAGACCTGGGCGTTGTCCATGCCGAGGTGCGCCGCCATCTCCGCGATGGTCCAGCGCGGGTCGGCGAGGACCGCCGCCTTCACGCTGACCACGACGTCGAGCGGCTTCAGGAGCACGCCTATTTCATATTTCCGAATATGAAATTAGTCAAGAAATACGAAAGACTGATGAGGGTCCGCGGCCAGCGGAGGCGCGCGTTCCCATCGCCCGTCTGCGGCGACGTCTTGCTTGACCACCGCGCGTCGCGCGCCCGGCGGTGAGCGGGAGCGGAGCTACCCCCTCCCCTCTGGGCGTCGACGAGTGACCGCTTGCGGAGCCGCCCCGTTGTCCCGTCGCGGGTAGACGCCGACCACGTCGCCGTCGCCGTCGCCGTCGCCGTCGCCGTCCACGACCACGTTGACGACCACGATCACGTTGACGACGGCGATGGCTAGCGCTCGATGGTCTCGTTGCGGGCCGGGATGTGGACCGCGAGGCCGCGGGCGGTGAGCGCGGCGCCCAGGGCCTGCTGGGCCTCGGGCTCGCCGTGGACCAGGAAGGTCGCGCGCGCGGCGGCGCGGATGGCGTAGGCCTCGAGATCGGGTGGCCCGCGTGCTCGAGCACGTGCAGCACGTGCAGCAGCTCCTGGGTCCGGCCGAGCGCGAACGCCGGCACCAGCACCTTGCCGCCGCGCTCGCGAGCCGCGGCCAGCACCGAGCTCAGCTCGCCGGCCATCTCTGCCACCGGGGCGTGGCGCCGGCCGCCGTAGGTGCTCTCCATCACCAGCGTGTCGATCTCCGGCGGTGGCGGCGCGGGGTCGCGGATGATCGGCAGGCCGTTGCGGCCGAGATCGCCCGACACCACCAGCCGGTGGTGACCGCCGCGCTCGCGGATCTCGAGGACGACCTGGGCCGAGCCCAGGATGTGGCCGGCGTCGAGCAAGGTCGCGGTCACGCCGGGCACCGGCTCGAACCGGCGCTGGTAGGGCTGGCCGACGAACTGGCCGAGCGCCCGCACAACGTCTTCCTCGTCGTAGATCGGCTCGATCGGCTCCCAGTCCGGCTCGTCGGCGTGACGGCGGTTGAGGTACTCGGCGTCGGCGACCTGCAGGTGGGCGACGTCGCGCAGCATGAACGCGCACAGATCGCGGGTCGCCGGCGTGGAGTGGATCGCGCCGGTGAAGCCCGACCGCACCAGCACCGGCAGGCTGCCCGCGTGATCGATGTGGGCGTGGGTCAGGATCACCGCGTCGGAGGTGAGCGCGGCCGTGGGCACGGTCCGGTTGCGGGCACGCGCCAGGGCCCTTCGACCCTGGAACATGCCGCAGTCGACGAGGACCCGGCCGCCGTCGGTCTCGACCAGCAGCATCGAGCCGGTGACCTCGCCGGCGGCGCCGAGGAAGGTGAGCCTCATGGTCCCTGTCCGGGTCAGTGGCCGGCGGCCGGCAACACGCCGAGCTCGGCGAGGTGCTCGCGCAGGCGCGGCGCGGCCTCGCGGGTGAGATCGCGCGCGACCTCCTCCACCGGCCGTCCGCCCAGGGCCTCGGCGTAGGCCCGGAGGTGGCCGAGGAAGCGCGGGCTGGCGATCAACGCGACCCGCGGGCACGCGGCGTCGCTGGCCAGGGTCCCCAGCTGCTCCATGATCTGCTTGGCGAACCGGCGGTCGAACTCGTCCATGTGGGCGTCGCGGTGATCGTCGACCGCGAAGCCGCGCCCCGACGGGCCGATGTTGGACGGCGGCCGGGATTCGGTGAACAGCTCGCTCGGCCGCTGCCGGGCCTCGTTGCTGATCAGATCGGCGCGCTCGCGCAGGACCGGGGCGGCGTCGAGCTCGTCCTCCCGCTTGAACGTGAACAGTCGGGCGCGGGCCGCGTCGGCCACGACGAGAGCGAGGGCTTGCATGGTTCCTCCAGGGGTTCGGTCACCGCACGTAGCGAGGGCCATGCCAGCCCCCGACCGGCGGTCACGGCCGCTTGCGGGGTGATCGCTACGCATGGCTTGCGCGGTCGGCCGCGACCGGTGGCGCGGTTGCGCCCCGCGTGCGGCTAGCTGACGAGGATGCGGACCGCGCGGAACAGCTGGAAGCAGCCGAAGCCGATCAGGCCCACCCCGACCACGCGGGTGATCCACACCGCGCGATCGCCCATCAGCCGCTTGCCGTGATCGGCGATGTACGCGACCCCGGTGAACCAGGCCCAGCTGCCGATGAACACGCCGGCCGACGCGCAGAGGGCGTGCAGGAACGAGTGGGCCTCGACGGTGGGCCCGATCACCACGACCCAGACGATCAGCGCCGCCGGGTTGAGGAAGATGAGGCCGAGCCCGACCCAGAAGCCCGACCAGAACTCGCGTCCGGGCGGCACGGTGTGGGGCGGCGCGGTCGGCGCCGGCGGCGGCTGGCTGCGCACGGTGAGCAAGCCGTAGACGATGAGCACCACGCCGGAGATGCCGTACAGGGTCGGCTTGACCCCGGGCTGATCGAGCAGGTGCGGCCCGACGCCGCCGATGCCGGCCAGCGAGAAGCAGAAGTCACCGACCGCGCCGCCCAGGCCGACCGCGACCCCGCGCCGGAAGGTGTGGCGGTAGGCCGCGTCGATCACCGCCACGTTCACCGGACCGATCGGGATGCCGGTGATGGCGCCGGTCGCGATGCCGATGAGGAACAAGGTGAGCACGGACCCCCGTGCTATAGCAGGCTGGTCATGGCGACTTCCACCGCTGGCGACCCCCGTTCGCCCGACGCGGAGCGGCCCGGCGGCGCACCCGCCGACGAGCGGGACCAGGTGACCTGGTTGGGCCACGCCTCGGCCGTGGTCGCGATCGGCGGCCGGCGGTTCCTGGTCGATCCCCTCGGCCGGGCTCGCACCCGCGCGGCCGGCCCGGTCGACGCCGTGCTCATCACCCACGCCCACGTCGACCACCTCAACCGCTGGTCGCTCAAGGTGATCGATCGCGCGACCCCGCTGGTGGTGCCGCGCGGCGCCGCCGGCATCGTCGCCGATCTCGGCTTCGCCAAGGTCACCGAGGTCGAGCCCGGCGACGCCCTCGACCTCGGCGGCGTCGACGTGGTCGCGGTGCCGACCCGCCACGACCAGGGCCGCTGGCGCAAGGGCGACGCGCCGATGTGCGCCGGCTACGTGATCCAGCGCGGCGGGGTCGCGGTCCACCACGCCGGCGACGTCGACTTCTCCGACCACGCGGTGTTCGACGACATCGGCCGCCGCTTCGACCTCGCCGCGACGCTGTTGCCGATCGGCGGCATGCTGCCGGTCTGGTACTACCGTCGGCGGCGGACCGTGCTCGATCGCGGGATCCACATCGATCCCGACGCCGCCCTCGACATCTTCGAGCGCCTCGGCGCCCGCCGGCTGGTGCCGGTCCACTGGGGCACGGTCAACCTCCGGCTCGGTCCCGCGTCCGCGCCCCGCCGCCGGCTCGAGCAGATCGCCACCGCCCGCGCGGTCGCCGGCGTCGAGATCCTCGACCACGGCCAGGCCCTCCGCCTCGATCAGCCCGCCCTGCCCGCCCCGGCCCGCGACCGCTCAGATCATGTGGTGGCGAAGCAGGTAGTACAGCACGCCACCGACGCCGATCATCCCGATCAGTAGGCCGATCGTCGAGCCAAAGATGCGGTCCCTGACCTCGAGGTCGGTGCGATCGCCGCTGAGCGCGACCCGCAGCCTGTAGGCGTCGACCACGACCCAGTAGCCGGCCGACAGCCCGGTGAACAACGACACGAACCAGTAGTACGCGGTGTCGCTGACGATCACGACGCCACCGCCCGAGCCTGGCGGAAGGCCTTGACCGCCGCGCGCTCGTCGGTGGCCTGGGCCGGCTTGGCCGGGATGGGATCGAGCACCATCCGCTTGGCGTCGCGCAGCATCACGACGATCAACAGCGACGAGAACGTCCAGTAGAACCAGGCGACCTGGTAGTGCGCAGTCGCGAACGCCGCGAGGTAGGCCGCGAAGCCGACCAGGCGCTCCATGGCAGGGCTGTAGTAGTTGATGGTCCGGCCGGCCCGTCGGGCGTAGACCGCGCGCAGGCCCATGTTGACCAGGCCGAGCGCGATGATGATCGCGACCGCGCCCCACGGCGCCCAGCCGTAAGCCGCCATCAGCAGCATCGCGAACCCGTAGCAGATGGCGTCGGCGATCGCGTCGAACACCGCGCCGAACTGGGTCTGGCAGCGGAAGATGCGGGCGACCACGCCGTCGAGCAGGTCGAGCAGGCCGCAGATCATCAGCAGCAGGGTCGCGAGCTGAATCTGGTCGTGATCGACCGCGTAGACCAGCGGCGGCAAGGTCAGGAAGCGCGACGCGGTGACCGCGTTGGCCGGGTTCAGGTTCGACGCCATCTCGGGCTCTGGACTCAGTGAGCCGGGCGAGCGGGCGCGGCGGGCGCCTCGGGGGGCGCCGGATCGGGACAGGTCTCGGGGATCTCGCGGCCGGCCGGGTCGACGCGACGGTAGCGGCGGCGCGCGAACCACACCCGCTGCAAGAGCGACACGTGCGACAGGATCGCCACCGCCCACACCCCGCCGAGCGCGAACCGGAGATCGTGGAGCAGCGCGGTCAGGAACACCCCGACCCCGAAGTAGAGGATGAACTCGGCCGAGCCGAACAGCCCGACGACGTCGATGGGGTGGCTGTACTTGCCCTTGTCGCGGCGGCCGTCGTCGTGGGCCTCGGAGTACACCGACTGCTTGATGATGACGTTGGTGAGCGCGCCGGTGATGCCGACGCCCATGAGGATGAGCGCGTGGGGATAGGTGCCGGCCAGCCGGATGCAGGCGCCGCCGTACATGACGCCGAGGGTCCAGCGATCGACGACGTCGTCCATCACCGCGCCGAAGGTCGAGCGCTGGTTGAAGTTGCGCGCGACGTAGCCGTCGACGTGATCGATGAGGCCGCGGATCAGCAGCAGGGCCAGGCCGATCCACCAGTAGCCGTAGTACAGCACCACCGCGCCGGCCGCGCCCAGCACCGCGCCGAACACCGTCCACTGGGTGGCGCGGATCGGCAACCGGCCGATCGTCGAGACGATCGGATGGAGGACCTTGTCGAGGTGCTTGCGGACGGCGAACAGATTCATCGACGACTTCCGGGCCGCAGGGCGGCGGACAACCTTACGCCCCGCCGCGCACCGCTGTCAGCACCGACTGCAGGGTGTCGACGAACGTATCGATCTCCGCCGGATGGATGCACAGCGGCGGCTGCAAGCGCAGGCAGTTACCGTGGGTGCCGCTGAGCGTGACCAGCATGCCGGCCTCGTGCAGGCGATCCTTGTTCGCGGCCACCGCCTTCTTCGGCAGGACCTCCTTGCTGTCGCGATCGGCCACCATCTCGATGCCACCGAGCAGGCCGGTGAACCGGACGTCGCCGATCCACGGATCGCGCAACGACCACGCCTGCTCCGTGAAGTAGCGGCCCATCTCGGCCGCGTGCTCGACCAGGTTCTCGTCGAGGAGGGTCTCGATCATCGCCAGGCCGGCGGCCGAGGCGATCGCGTTGCCGCCCGAGGTCGGGGTGGTGCCGCCGAAGAACTTGGCGACCACCGACTTGGCGCCGCAGGTCATCGCCAGCGAGCCGACGCCGCCCGAAAGGCCCTTGCCGCCGGTGACGATCTCGGGCTCGAGGCCGTAGTGCTCGACCGCGAACATCTTGCCGGTGCGGCCGAGGCCGGTCTGGACCTCGTCGGCGATCAGCAACAGGCCGCGCTCGCGGCGGAGCTTGTCGAGGCGGTCCCACCACTTGACCGGCGGGGCCAGGCCGCCGACCGACTGGATGACCTCGGCGATGATCGCGCCGGTCGCGGGCCGGGCGTCGAGCTGGGCGCCGACGCCGTCGAGGCACTCGACCTTGCAGCCGTCGGCGGGGCCGAACTTGCAGCGGTAGCAGTAGGCGTTGGGGATCGCGAAGGTGTTGGTGCCGAGCGGCCGGCCCGCGCTCTCGCGGTACTTCTCGCTGGCCGTGATCTCGAGCGAGCCGATGGTCAGTCCGTGGTAGGCGTTGTCGAGGAAGGCGACGTCGGTCTTGCCCGAGGCCTGGCGCGCCATCTTGAGCGCGAACTCGTTGGCCTCGGACCCGCCGGTCGAGAAGAAGGCCTGGTCGATGGTGCGGGGCAAAAGGCCGATCAGCCGCTTGGCCAGGCGGACCATGGGCACGGTGCCGTGCTTGCCCGAGACCTGGAGCACCTCGTGGAGCTGAGCGGTGGCGGCCTCGACGATGCGGGGGTGGCAGTGGCCGGCGTTGTTGACGAAGTAGCCGGCGGTGAAGTCGACGTAGTCCTTGCCGTGGACGTCGGTGATGACGCAGCCGCGGGCGCGGGCGATGATCACCGGCTCACCGGGCGGGTGCGTCCACGGCCGCATGACGTACTGCTCGTCGTCGGCGACCAGGGCGTCGGCCTCTTCCTTGGTGAAGGGAGAATTGCTCACGTGCTGGGGGACGTCCTCGCGCGCGACGGGAAGACTCACGGGGCGCACGGCTTGGATGATGCTCGTCATGGATTGTGCCTCGGGCGGGAAAGACCGACCCCGATGGCGGCACGATGGGTATCGCAACCGCCAAATCGTTGTCAATTCCAATACGTAGCGCTGCGAAGGAGTCGGCCCACGAATGGTGACAGGGCCGCCCGTCTCGTCGGCGAGCCTGAGTATGGGGCGGGCGCCCCGGGTCAGGCACTTGCGACGCGCAGCGCGGGGGGAGCGTCATCTCGCTCGAACACTCTGCGAGCGCGGTGCCAGACCCGGAGGTGCTGGCCGACGATCCGGCCGTCCGAGATCTCGATGATGCGGTAGCGGGCCGTGCGATCGGGGTGATTCGCCTCGTACGTGCCCGAGGGCACACCCAGGACCTCGATATCGCCCTTCGGGGTGGGCAGGAGCTCGCGCAGGTCGCGGTGCTCGTGGCCGTGCAGCACCAGCTCGGCGCCGGCCTCGGCGATGACCCGGGCGAAGGCCTCGTGATCCTTGAGGCCGCGAATGACGCTCCGGGCCCGCTTGCCGGCCGGGGGGTGGTGAATCGCCACCACCCGGACCTTGTCGCGGAGGCGAGGATCACCGAGCACGCGGCGCAGGCGCTCGAGCTGGGTCGCGCCGAGGCGGCCGTACGCGGTGAACCACGGGCTCTGGCGCGAGGTCGTGAGGCCGATGAGGGCGAGCGGGCCGCGGA
>JAYVSF010000817.1:0-3535 GCA_043775605.1 Myxococcales bacterium | reverse complement strand
GGGCGGCGAGCCGGTCTGCACGAGCAGCTCGGCGGCGACGAGCGCACCCAGGGATCGTTCGAGCAGGGCGTCGTCGAGCAGTCCGAAGCTGGCCAGCATCATCCAGTCGAACTCCCGCCCGAGCACCGAGGCGAGTTGGACCACGGCCTTGGCTTCGCCGAGTCGATCGAGCCTCGTGCGCAGCGAGCTCTCCAACGTGGACGGGATGGACAGGGCGGTGGCGACGCCGTCGGGTTCCCCCGAACCGCGTGGCGCGAACTCGGCCGACTCGAGCACCATCCGCGTCAGCTCTTCGACGAACAGCGGCACGCCATCGGCTCGTTCGACGATCCGGTCGATGACGGCGGGGCGCATGACCTCGGCGCCGGCGACGCCGGTGACGAGGTCCCGTACGTCGGCCGCACCCAACGGGCCGAGCGACAGCACCGTCACGTTGGCGGCGGTCGACGGCGAGGGCACGAACGTGGGGCGGTAGCTGAGCAGCACCAGCACGCGCTCCTCGGCGATGGCGCCGGTCACCATGTCCAGGAGCTCCAAAGTCGATGGATCGACCCAGTGCAGGTCCTCGATCGTGATGACCAGCGGCGCCGTGCGGGACTGGTGGAGCAGCAGCGCCGTCAGGGTCTCCATCGTGCGGCGACGCTGGAGCTCGGGGCTGAACATCGGGGCGGCGTCGCCGTCGGGCTCCAGCGACAGCAGCGACGCCAGCAGGTGGACGGCCCACGGCTCGTCGAAGCCGACGAGCGCCTGCTCGAGCTGGCGGAGGCGGTCGACCCGGGAATCGCGAGCCACGAGCCCGAAGAGGCTGCGGAGCACTTCGAGCACCGGGTAGAACGCCGTGTTCCGGGTTTGTTCGGTGCACCGACCGGTCAGCCACACGCCGTCGGCGGCCTCGGCGTCCTGCTGGACGGCGTACAGCAGCCGGGACTTGCCGATGCCTCCGTCGCCGCTCAACCGCACGACCTGGCCGGCACCGGCCCGAGCCCGCCGATACCGGTCGCGGAGCGATTCGAGCTCGTCGGCGCGGCCGACGAGCGGCCGGAGCCCCTTGTGGATCGCGAACTCGAACGGCGTGCGGATGTTGCTCGCTTCCAACGGCCGATACGCCCGCACCGGTGCCGCGATGCCCTTGAGCGTGAACTCGCCCATGTCCTGCCACCGGAAGTACCCCTCCGCGAGGTGCTGGCTGTCGGCGCTGACGACGACGGAGTCGGGCACCGCGATGTCCTGGAGCCGCGCCGCGATGTTCGGGGTGCTACCGACCACGACGAACTCGCCCGTACCCGGCTCGAGCATGCCCGCGACGACCGGCCCGGTGTGGATGCCGATCCTCGTTTGGAGCAACGTCCCCTGGTAGCCGATTCCGGCGTTCAGACCGTCCATCGACTGCACGATCTCGAGCGCGGCGCGCACCGAGCGCTGGACGTCGTCGTCGTGGGCGATGGGATACCCGAAGAAGACGAGGACGCCGTCGCCGAGGTACTTCGCCACGTGGCCCTCGTGTCGTTCGACGATCTCCCGGCAGGCCGACTGGTAGGTGGTCACGACCTCGAGCAGCTCCTCCGGGTCGAGCCGCTCCGACATCGCGGTCGATCCCACGAGATCACAGAACATGACCGTGACGGCTCGCCGATCGGGCACAGTCGGTTCCGGTCGCTCCGCTGCTTGCCCCGAGGCCACCCAACCGCCCTTTCACACGCTTGCGGCAACGCTACACCAGGCCGTCGCGGACTCTCCGCGAGGGTGGACCCGCACCTAGTCTGAGGGTGTCGGCGGTGGCGAGGGGAAGGGGGAAGGCACGTGAGGCGCAGCCCGCAACAGCGGACGAACCTGCAGCGGAGTGCGACCTTCGGTGCACTGTCACTGCCGTACGACAACCGGTTCCGGCCGGACGAGGCCGCCACCCTTCAAACGGCGATCGTCGGGTCCGTGGTCGTCGCGTCCGACCCGCACTACGACCGCCGCCGCCTCGGGTTCTTCCGCGCCGAGGAGTCGCTGCCCCAGATGATCTGCTACTGCGAGGTGCCGCGGGACGTGCAGCTGTGCTTGGCGTTCGCGGCAGACCATGGGCTCACGCCGGTCTGTCGCTCCGGCGGCCACAGCACCGCCGGCTTCTCGGTCAACGACCAGATGGTGATCGACGTGAGCCGCATCAGTTACGTCGTGGTGGACGAGGTCAACCGCACCGCCCGGATCGGCGCGGGTACCAACTTCCAGAAGGTCGAGGCGGTGCTGAGCCCGTACGGTCTCCACGTGCCGGGGGGTGGATGCCTGTCGGTCGCGGTCGCCGGCTACATGCAGGGAGGGGGATACAGCTTCACGTCACAGATGTTCGGGATGAACTGCGACAACGTGGTCGGGTGCGTCGTCGCCACCGCGGCCGGCGACATCGTGACGGCCGACGAGGACACGAACGTCGAGCTGTTCTGGGCGCTTCGCGGTGGTACCGGCAACAACTTCGGGGTCCTGCTGGAGATCACCTACCGCCTGCACGAGCTCGGCGAGCTGCGCGGCTTCGGCCTGCGCTGGCCGCTCGACACCGAAGCCGACCGCCGGCTGGCCAGCGAGGCGCTCGCCGTCTGGCAAGCCCACTGCACGGGAGCGTCGGCCGCGCCCGACATGGGCACCCAGGTGTTCATCGTCGACGTGGCGCGGCCACCGTCGGGTGCGCTGCGGCCGGAGCTGTTGATCCGCGGGATGCACCGAGGCGACGAGGCCGCGGCCACCGCGGCTCTGGCGCCGCTCGTCGCTCTCTGCCCCGACGGAGGGGCCCACGACGTCTGGGTCGCAGGGACGTACGAGACGCTCAACGACCACCTGATGAGCTACCCGACCGAGATCCCCGACGTGCCTCCGACGATCCGCGCCGCGATCGAATCGAGGATCGTGGCGGACCGCCTCACGACCCGCGACTGGCTTGGACTGCTCGATTCGTTCGCGAGGGCAGAGCCGGCCAGCACCATGATCGTGGCCGAGGGCTACGGCGGAGCGATCAACCGCCCCGCGCCCGACGACACCGCCTTCGTGCACCGTCGCGCCTCGATGGACGTCTTCATGTGGGCCTTCTGGATGTACGACGACGGGCGTGAACGAGCCGAACGGCACCTCGACGAGTTCCGAGCACTGATGGAACCGCTGTCCAACGGGCACGCGAACCAGAACTACCCGAACCGACGCACCCCCGCCCACGCCTACCCGCAGCTCTACTGGGGGGACAACTATCCCCGGCTGCAAGCGGTGAAGGCCAGGTACGACCCGACGACCCTGTTCGCGTTCCCGCACATGGTGCACCCGCCACAACCGGCCCGCTGATCCCGCGACCGGGCCCGGTGCGGCGGGTGTGCCGCACCGCTTCCCGGCCCCACGTTGGCGCGAGGTCGCCGTCGTTGCGGCCGGCGCCACCTCCCGCCTACGCAGGGCCCAGGGACACCTCACGGCGCTCTGGCGTCAGCGCGTCGAGCAACCGACGGTGCAAGGCGCGCCGCGTGGTCGACGGGGAGGCCGTGGACGGCCACCAGGTTGTCCCACGTGCCGA
>JAYVSF010000816.1:0-10522 GCA_043775605.1 Myxococcales bacterium | reverse complement strand
CTGCGCGCCGGCGAGGTCCTCGAGCTGCCCGACGACGGCGCGCTGCCGCTGCAGCCGCTCTTCGCCGCCGACTACGCCGCCGCGGTCGCGGCGATCCTCGCCGAGCCCCACCCGGCGCCGCGCTACCACGTCGCCGGCCCGGCCACGACCTGGCGCGGCTGGCTGACCGCGCTCGCCGACGCGGCCGGGGTCCCGCTGCGGACCCGCGCGGTGCCGGCCGCCGAGCTGACGGCGTCGAGCTTCTGGTTCCGGGACTACCTGCGCCACGCGTTGACCATCCGTAGCACCCGGCTGCCGCCGCTCGCGTTCACGCCGCTAGCCGAGGGCGCGCGCGCGCTGATCGCGTGGCTCGACCGGGTCACGCCGCCGGGGTGACGACCGGCGCGAGCGGATCGAAGCGCTCGGGGTTCTCCAGTACCTCGCGGATGATGCGGGCCAGCACGCCGCCCTGGAACCCATCGATGAAGCGGTGATCGATCGTGGCGGTCACGGTCAGCTGCGGCTGCGCGACCACCTGACCGTCCTTGACCACCGCGCGGTCGCGCACCGCCCCGACCAGGACGTACAGCGGCACCCGCGCGAACGGCGTCGGCGGCACGAACGCCTCGTCGAGCCCGAACATCCCGACGCTGGTGACGATGCACGAGCCGAACGGGAAGCGCTCGAGCCCGGCGCCCGGCAAGCCGACGCCGACCGCCGCGGTCAGCCAGCCGATGAACGCGAGCACGCGCCGCAGCATCCACGACGGCAGCAGCCGGACCAGGCCCTTCGACTTCTCGAAGTCGCGGTCCTTGCCGGCGCGCAGCTTCTCGGCGCGCTCGCGCAGGTCGCGGGCGATCTCGGCGGTGGTCTTGTGATCGGCGCGCTCGACCTTGGCCTTGGCCAGGTCCTTGCCCTCGTCGAGCGCGACCAGAAAGGCGACGTCGACGGTGTCGAACGGCCGGTACTTGCCCCAGACGATGCGGCCGTTGAGCGTGGGCGCCTGGGCCAGGGCCAGCGCGACCGCACGACCGACCAGGTGGGTGATGGTCACCTTCTCGCCAGTCTGGGCCCGGACCTTGTCGAGGAACGCGAGCGCCGGCCCGGCGTCGACGGTCAGCTTGCCGTAGATGTTGCCTTCCCGGGGCGCGGCCCAGGTCGCGATCGCGAGCTTGCGCCGGGTCGAGGTCAACGGCTTGCCCATGTCAGCTCCCGTGGTTGGTGGCGCGCAGCATCTCGTCGACCGCGCGCTCGAGCGTGTCGAGCGCGAACGGCTTGTCGAGCCAGCGCCAGAGCTCGATCCCGCCCAGCGCGCGGGCCGCGGCGCCCTCGCGACCGCCGGTGATGAACAGCATGCGCGCGGCCCGCGCCGGGTCGTGCTCGCGCAACCAGCGATGGAGATCGGCGCCGGTCATCTCGGGCATCACGACGTCGCACAGGATGACGTCGAAGGCCGGATCACGGGTGAGCGTGGCCCGGGCCTCGACCGCCGACAGCGCGAGCACGACGTCGTGGCGGCCCTCGAGCAGGCGAGCGAGCGCTTCACAGATCTGAGGCTCGTCGTCGACGATCAGGATCCGGGCGCGGGCGCGGGCGGTGGCGGCGGCTGCGCCTGCGGTCGGGGCCGCGGCCGGCGTGACCTCCGCGCGCGGCAGCGCGACGAAGAAGGTGCTGCCCTTGCCCAGCTCGCTCTCGACCCGGATCCGGCCCCCGAGCGCGGTCACCAGGCCGTGACAGATCGCGAGGCCCAGGCCCGAGCCCTCGCCGGTCGGTCGGGTGGTGAAGAACGGCTCGAACAGGTGGCGGCGATGCTCGTCGGCGATGCCGACGCCGGTGTCGGCGATCTCGACCAGGACCTCGGCGCCCTCGGTCCGCACCGCGACCCGGATCTCGTGGTCGCTGGGGTGGCCCTCGGGGATGGCGTGGGCGGCGTTGACCAGCAGGTTGAGGAAGATCTGGGCCAGCCGTCCCTCGCTGCCGACCACCGGCGCGACCTCGCCCAGGCGCGTCGACACCCGGGCCCGATGCTTGAGCTCGTGACCGGCCGCGGCCAGCGCGACCTCGAGCGCGCGCCGGACGTCGACCACGGTCCGGGCCTCGTCGTCGAGCCGCGAGAACGCGCGCAGGTCGCGCACGATCTTGGCCACCCGTTGAGCGCCGTCGAACGCGCTGGCGGCGTGCTCGGCGAGCGACCCGGCCAGCGCCGGTTCGGCGTGGACGGCCAGGCGGGTGATGGCCTCGAGGCTGAGCATCACGTAGGCCAGCGGGTTGTTGATCTCGTGGCCGACGCCGGCCGCCAGCGTGCCGAGCGAGGCCATGCGATCGGCCTGGGCCAGCTGCAGCTGCAGCCGACGCTGATCGCTGACGTCCCGGGCCACCGCGACGATCGACGGCTCGCCCTCGAACACCACCCGGACCCCGCCGACCGACAGCACGATGGTCTGGCCGTCGCCGCGCAGGAACCGCATGTCGGTGAACGGCGTGCTCGCGCCCTGCTGGTCGAGGCTCGAGATCCGGCGGCCGGCCCACGCCCGGTCGTCGGGGTGGACGACGTCGAGGATGTGGAGGCCGATGCCCGCGTCGACGCTGGCCAGGCCGAAGATCCGGACCGCGGCCGCGTTGAGGTAGCAGATGCGCGCGTCGCGGTGGACCATCACCACGTCGGGCGAGGCCTCGATCAACGTGCGGAAGCTGGCCTCGGTGTGGGTCAGCCGCTCCTGAGCGTGGCGGTCGGTGACATCGCGGGCGATGCCGAGCAGCCGCCCGTCGCCGATCGCGGTGGCGCTGACCTCGAGCAAGCGGACCGCGCCGAGCGGGGTCCGGAACCGGCGCAGGGTGCGGGTCGGGACGCCGGCCTGCAGGTCGTGGCTGCGCAGCGGCGCCTCGGCCAGGTCGGCCGGCTCGACCAGGTCGGCGATGAGCTTGCCGACCATGTACTCGCTCGAGTGGCCGAGCATCGTGCGCGCCGCCTCGTTGACCCACTCGATGCGCAGGCTGGAATCGGTGACGAAGATGCCGTCCGAGGCGCGATCGACGATGGCCCGGAGGACGTCCTCCGGCAGCGGCGCGAGCGACGGCGTCGGATCCTGCACGCTCGATGAGGATAGGCCACTTGCGCCGCGGGTGGTGGCTTGCGGCGCGACCATCGACCGCGTACATCGGCGGCATGGGCCACGCGTTCCGCATCGTCAACGTGTTCACCGTCGACGGCGACCGGCTGTCGGGCAACCCGCTGTGCGTGTTCGAGGACGCGCGTGGCCTCGCCGAGCCGCAGATGCAGGCCCTGGCCCGGCAGATGAACCTGTCGGAGACCACGTTCGTGCTGCCGCCGACCGTCGCCGGCGCCGACGCCCGGGTCCGGATCTTCACGCCCGGCTTCGAGATGCCGTTCGCCGGCCACCCGACCCTCGGCAGCGCGGCCGTGATCGCCGCCGGGCGCCGGGCGGTGACGCTCGAGCTGGCGGCCGGGCTGGTGCCGGTGACCGACGACGGCGCCGGCTGGACCCTGCGCACGGCCCGGGCGCCGCTCACCCGCGAGGTCGGGGCCACGCGCGCCGAGCTGGCGAGCATGGTCGGGCTGCCAACCGACGCGATCGGCGACCGGCCGCTGTGGGTCGACACCGGCGTCGAGCAGCTCGTGATCCCGATCGTCAGCCCGGAGCTGGTCCGCAGAGCGCGGCCGGATGCGGTCCTGCTCGAGCGGTTCGGCATGTGCGCGAGCCGCGGCGAGGCGATGGCCTACCTGTGGGCCCGCCCTGAGAGGGGTGGCCAGAACGAGGCTTGCGAGCTCTCGCCAGTGCCCAACGACCAACCCTCGGCTCTGGTTCCGTACAGATCGGATCGGCACTCCTGTGCCGGCCCGATCGATCAACAACACAGGGTTGGTCTTGGCCAACCCTGTGAGCCGGCGTGGACGGTGCGGTTCCTGTTCACGCTCGACGGCAGCGTGGTCGAGGATCCGGCGACCGGTTCGGCCTGTGCCAACCTCGGCGGCTGGATGATCGCGACCGGTCAGCCGCTGCCGATGGCCGCGACCCTGCGCCAGGGCGACGCGGTGAAGCGACCGTCGCGGCTCGGGCTGCGGGTCGACGCCGACGGCGCGATCTTCGTCACCGGCGCGGTGATCGAGCTCGGCCGCGGCACGATCGATCTCTAGTCGCAGGGGACCGCCACGTTCGCCGGCGTCCAGCCGACCAGATCGGCGCCGAGCTGACCGCGATCGCCGGCACCCGCGCACCACAGCTCGCCGTTGCTGCGCACGGCGCACAGATCGTAGAGCCCGCCGCCGTAGCTGACCGCGTCGGTGAACGTGCCGAACGACCGCGGGGTCGCGCCGCCGGCGCCGAGCGCGCCGAAGCCGTCCGCGCCCCAGCACTTCGAGGTGCCGTCGTCGAGGGTCGCGCAGGTCGAGTCCTGGCGAATGAACAGCTCGCGAGCGTGGCCCGCCGAGTCCGGCCAGACGACCACGCGCGGCGACATCGCGTTCGCGCCCGGCGAGCCGAGCTGGCCGGCGCTGTTGTCGCCCCAGCACCAGATCACGGCGTGCTCGTCGATGCCGCAGGTGTGGGCGCGGCCGGCGGCGAGGCTGACCCAGGCCTTGGCGTTGGGGTGGAACACCTGGATCGGCGTGCTCGACGACGTCCCCATGGTGTCGCCGAGCTGACCCGACGTGCCCGCGCCCCAGCACCACATCCGCGTCTGGTCGTCGATCACGCAGGTGTGGGCGGCGCCGGCGGCGAGCCGGACCGCGCCGGTCAGCGGCACGACGAACGGCGTCGACCGCGGCGCGTTGCCGCCGTCGCCGAGCTGGCCGAAGGCGTCGTCGCCCCAGCACTTGAGCACCCCGGCGACGATCGCGCAGGAGTGGTTGCTGCCGACGGCGATCGCGCTGGTCGCAAAGCCACCGATGATCACCTGCGGCGTCAGCGCGCCCGGGATCAAGGTCGGCTTGCCGAGCTGGCCGGCGCCGTTGGCGCCCCAGCACCACACGGTGGTGTCGCCGCGGGCGCAGGCGTGGAGGTTGCCGACCGCGACCTCGCGCACGCCGGTCATGATCGCCACGGGCGCGACCGCGCCGCGCTGGGCGCCGAGCCCGGCCTGGCCTTGCTCGCCGTCACCCCAGCACCACAGCACGGTCTGGGCGTCGACCGCGCACAGGGTCCCGCCGCCGCCGCGCACGTTGCGGAACACGGTGCCGGCGCCGATCGGGCGCGGCATGGGATCGAGCGCGGCGTTGCCACGGCCGAGCTGGCCGGTGAGGTTCGAGCCCCAGCACCACAGCACGTCGTCCTTCTCGGCGCACGCGGCGTGGTAGCCGGCGGCGATCGAGCGCACGCCGGTCAGGTTCGGCACCATGACCGGACCGGGGCGGACCTCGAGGTCGCCCTGGCCGAGCTCGCCGGATCGGTTCTGGCCCCAGCAGTGCACGGTGCCGTCGTCGAGGAGGGCACAGGCCCCGCTGGCCATGGTCGCGATCGCTTGCACCCCGGTCGCCAGCGGGTCGACGCCCACCGCGCGCCGATCGGCGCCGACCGCGCCGCTGCCGAGCTGGCCGAGGTCGTTGCCGCCCCAGCAGCGGAGGCCGCCGCCCGCGAGCGCGCACGCCACGTCGTCGCCCAGCGCCATCGCCTCGGTCCCGGCCAGGGCCGCGACCACCGTCGGCCGCCTCGACACCTCGGTGACGCCGAGGCCGAGCTGGCCGCGGCGGTTGTCGCCCCAGCACCAGACGGTGCCGTCGCCCTGCAGCGCGCACGCCGCCCGCTGGCCGACCGCGAGCGCGGCCAGGGCGATCGGGCCAGTCACCGCGATCGGATCGGGGTGGACCAGGCTGTCGTCCTGGCCGAGCCGCTGGAACGCGCCGGCGCCCCAGCAGACCACGTGATCGTCGGACCCGACCTTGGCGCAGGCGAACTCCTGACCGAGGCCGATCCGGTACGCGGGCGCGTCGGCCGGGAACGCGACCCGCTGGGTCCCGGTGAAGTCGACGGGCGGGTTCACCCCGGGCCGCGCCCCCCAGCAATACAGCACGTCGCGCTCGCCGAGCGCGCAGCTGGTGCCGGGCCCGGCCGCGACCGCCGACGCCGACACCGCCCCCGGCAAGGTCACCTGGACCGGCGCCGCGCGCAGGCCGCCGCCGGGGGTGCCGCTGGTCTGGCCGTGATCGTCGGCGCCCCAGCAGAAGACGTGGCCGCTGCGGTTGACGACGCAGGTGTGGTCGTCGCCGATCGCGATCGACGGGAAGCACGCCGACGGCGGGGGGGCGCCGCTGTCGCCGTAGCCGATGAGGCCGCAGCCAGCGACGGCGACCGCGACCGCGAGCGGCGCGAACGAGGCGAGGAGGACGCGACGGATCAGGTTCATGGCACAGCTCGCAGGTCGACCCACGACGCCATGTCGCAGGAATTGTCACCCAGCGGATCGGCGATCAGCTGGACCGGACCGGGATGGACGGCGACATCGGGCAACGGCTCGGCCTCGGTGAACGAGCGCAACGTGCCGCTCTGCCAACGCAGGCTACCGTCCTGCACCACCCGGAACCCGACGCCGCCCGAGCAGTCGGAGGCGAAGCGCTGCAGCCCGACCGCGCCGCGCAGCGTGCTGTGGCCGGCCGGCACGATGATCGTCACCGTGCTTGGTGCGTGCGCGAACAGGCCGGTGCAGAAGTGCTGGCTGCCGACGTCGAAGCCGACGCAGTTGCCGGTCGCGGCGCCGCAGTGAGCACCGGCGCCGGCCCACGACCAGCCGTCGACCGACAGCGAGCTCCAGCCGACGGTGCCGGTCGGCGCCAGGTCGCGCGCCACCACCGCGCCCGGCTCGAGGGTCGCGCACGCCGCGACCTCGCGGCCGAGGGTGTTCGACCACCGCAGCCGCAGGTACTGCAGATCGTCGAGCACGCCCTGGGCGAAGCGGTCGGCGCCGCCGAGCTGATCGGTCGCGACCTCGTCGGCGATCAGCGCGCGCCAGGCAAGGACCTGGGCCGCGACCGCGGGATAGGCGAGCACGCCCTGGGCCAGGTCGCGCGCGCGGGCGTCGGGATCGCGGCCGCTGGCGAGCTGCCGCAGCATCACGACGTCGCGGTACTGCGCGCCGGTGGTCGGGTCCTGGGCGTAGTTGCTGGTCGCCCACGGCCGGGCCGGCTCGACGGTGAGCGCGGCCAGCTCGCCGAGTGAGGTGAAGTCGAAGTTGTAGTCCCACGGGATCACGCGCCAGGTGCCGTGGAGATCGCCGGGCACCGCGTCGACTCCGGGGTCGTTGTAGAGGTAGAAGTTGTTGCCGTCGGCCGAGAACGCGTCCTGGCTGCCGGCCAGGGTCCGCACGATCGACTCGTCGAAGAACGCCGGCAGATCGAGGACCCGGGCCAGCTCGGCGTCGCTGCCGTCGGCGACGATCCGCGTGACGTCGACCAGATCGGCGCCGTCGCCGGTGACGCTGGTGTTGTACTGGAAGTAGCGCAGCGGCTCGGTCAGCGGCATCTGGCCGTGGCCGCGGATGCCGTCGATCGAGTACAGCGGGCCGGCGTCGTTGCCGTAGGTCCGTTGCAGGAAGCGATCGTCGATCGACTCCATCACGGTGTAGAAGCCGACCCGGACGCCGTTGACCGAGACCCGGGCCCAGCCGGTGCGCGACGCCGCCAGGCCGGCCCGACGCAGCATCCACGGCTCGAGCGCGTCGTGCATGAAGCTGGCGTCGTTGTAGGCGTTGCGCAGCTTGAGCTGCTCGAGCCCGCGCCACTCCTGGGTGTGGTCGACGCGGTTGAAGTCGAGCTTGAGCGGCGGCTTGCCGGCGACGTGGCTCGAGTAGCCGAACGCGCGGACGCCGACGTCGTGCACCGTCTCGCCGTCCCAGCGGAAGCTGGTGACGTGCCAGGTCTCGGCCCGTGGGTTGGTGTCGATCTCGGCCCAGTCGGCGGCCGGCATGGTCAGCTCGATGTCGTGGATCGTCGACGGATCGAACACCAGGTCGGCGGGATCGGGCGGCGCGGCGTCGATCGCGGCGTCGACCGCGATCACCGCGGCGTCGGGGCCGAGGTCGCCGGCCTGGCCGCCGCACGCCGGGCCGGTCGCCAGGGCGGCCGACAGCGCGAGCGAGAGCCGGTGGACCTTGGGCACGAGCGGCTGATCATACGCCCTCGGGCCGGGTCAGAGGCTGCGACCCTCATGGCGCCGCGGCGAAGGTCACGGCGCCGGGGCGAAGCTCACGCGGTCGAGCGCCAGCGGCGCGAGGTCGTACGGCTGTCGTCGATCGGGCACCACCGGCATGAGCAGCCAGGTCCCGGCGGCGAGCGGCCCGACGGTGCCCTGCCCGCGCAAGACCACCAGCGCGTGACACAGGCCCTGGCCGACGCGCGCGGCCGACGCGTTCGCGGTCATCACCAGGGCCACGACCCGTGTGCGGACCGTCGCGACGATCACGCCATCGTCGTAGGTGGCGCAGCCCCAGGTGTGCGGGGTCGTGCCCTCGATCTTGAGAAGGCCGCGGGCCGGCAGGGTGACCGCGAGGCAGTCGTCGCCGAGGCCCGAGTCGTCGGGACAGCGCGCGACCGTGGCCGCGAGCGGCCGCCAGGTCGGCCCCGGCGCCGCGACCGCCGCACCGGGCGGCGGCACCGACGAGATCGCCACCGGCGGCGCCGGCCGAGGACCGCAGGCCAGGAGCGCGACCACGATCGTGGCGGCCGCACCCGCCCGCATCTACAGCAACGCGTCGTCGAGATCGCCGCTGCGGATCGCCGGATCGCCGAACCCACCGAGCTCGAGGCCGAACGCGTGGGCCAGCGAGCACAGCAGGTGGTTGTGGGGCGTGGCCGGCGGGACCTGGACGAAGCGGCCGGTGCGCAGCGGGGTGTGGCTGCCGGCCAGCACCATGAACGGCATGTTGGGGTGGTCGTGGTTGAACGCGATCTCCGAGCCCTGAAAGATCACGGTCTCGTCGAACAGGGTCAGGCCCCCGGGCAGGTTCACGCTCTGCATCTTCTCGACCAGGTAGCGGGTCTTGCCGGCGAACCACTGCTGGTACTTGTCGAACGCGAGGTGCGACGGCCCGTCGACCGCCTCGCCGACGATCTGGTGCGACAGCTCGTGGATGTCCTCGAACACGCCGAGGAACGGCAACTGCGGCCCGCCGCCGCCGGAGTGGTGGAACGACACCGTCGCGACCCGGGTCGCGTCGCAGGTCATGGCCGCGACCAGCAGATCGTAGAACAGCGTGCGCCGCTGGTCGTCGTCGGCCGGGGTCAGCGCCAGATCGGGCCGCGCGCACACCGCGACGTTGTCCAGCCGCTGCTCGATCGCGCGCACCGCGTCGAGGTGGGCGTTGATCCGGACCAGATCCTCGCCGCTGACCCGGGTCGCCAGTCGGGTGTAGTCGTCGCGGGTGCCGTCGAGGATGCTCTTGCGCCGCTCGCGGGCCCGGGCCAGGGCCTCGGTAGTCTGCTGCGAGTCCTCGAACAGCTGGGCGAACAGCTGCTGCGCGCCGATCATGTCGAGGGCCTGGCCGGGCCCGCTGTAGGCCAGGGTCGAGTAACCGCCGCCGCCCTCCTCGCCGAGGTGGATCGACGAGACCTTGGGCAGGTAGCCGGTGGCGAGCTGATGCTCGGCGATGAGCTGATCGATGCTGACGCCGGAGCCGGTGTACTGGTTGGCGGCGATGTTGACCGCGGTCGGCGGCCGGCCGGTCAGGAACGAGGTCACGCCCTCGATGTGGCCGTTCTTGTGGTCGTAGGTCCGGGCCGCGACGTTGTCGACGCCGCGGATCAGGATCATGCGATCGCGGTGGGCTGCCAGCGGCGTCAGGTGTCGGCCGAGGACGAAGTCGGCCTCGCCGCCGGTCGGCCACCAGTAGTCGGGCACGACGCCGTCGGGCGCCATCAGCGCGACGAAGCGGCGGGCCGGGTGCTCGACCAGCGCGGCGCGATCGCCGCCGAGGCCGGGGCCGCGGCAGGCCTCGAGCACGGGCAAGGTGAGCACGGCGCCGCCGAAGCCGCGCAGGAACGAGCGTCGGGTGAGCATGGACGAGGCTCCTCGGGGCCGGGCGGTCATGGGCGCGGCAGCTCGAAGTGCGGGCGGTAGAAGGCGTCAGTGCGAGCCAGCACGGTGGCCAGCGAGCGCAGCTTGGTGCCGGACGCGGCGAACCCGCCGTCGAGCGCGTCGACGATCGGGGCGTCGAGCGGCGCGTCGAAGCGACCGAAGCGCGAGCCGAACCAGCGCCGGACCAGGCAGCGCCGGACCTGCGCGCTGTGGGCCAGGGTGTCGGCGAGCTGCTCGGCGCCGTCGTACGACACCAGCGCGCCGTCGACGGTGGCGTGGCCGGTGGCGTCGATCGTGAAGCCGCGCTCCTCGATCCGCCAGCGGCCGATGCCGTCGAAGTGCTCGAAGCCGAACCCGATCGGGTTGATGACGTCGTGGCAGGTCGCGCAGCCGGGCGCCGCGGTCAGATCGGCGAAGAAGTCGCGGGTGGTGGTCGGCGACGGCAGGTCGGGCGGGATGACGCCCGCGCCCGGGGGCGGCGGATCGGGCGGCTGGCACAGCAGGCGATCGAGCACGAACAC
>JAYVSF010000815.1:0-4850 GCA_043775605.1 Myxococcales bacterium | reverse complement strand
CGCGGCGGCGGCGCCGGCGGCGCCGATCAGCACGCCGGCGACCAGGCGCGGGCCATACGCGAACCAGGTGCTGGCGCCGATCCAGGCCAGGGCCGCCCGCTCGTCGCGATCGCCGGCCAGGCTGAGCCGGACCGCGGCGGCCACTACCAGCGCGGCGGCGACCCCGACGATCACGAGCAGGGCCCAGGCCAGCCGGCGCAGGCGCTCGAGGGCCGCGCCCAGCGGCGCGGTGTAGTCGCGGGTCACCTCGACGTCCTCGACCGAGCCGGCGGCCCGCAGCGAGGCGACCAGCGGGCTGGCGGCGGCGACGTCGGCCAGGCCGGGCGCGAGGGTGACCTCGATCGAGATCGGCAGCGACGTCGGATCGACGCCGTCGAGGATCGCGTCGTGGCTGCCGAGCGCGGCCCGCAGCCGGTCGGCGGCCTCCTCGGTACCGACCACGGTCGCGCGCTCGACGCCGCGGACCTCGTCGAGGCGGGTGGCGAGCACCGCGGCGTCAGCGAGGGTGGCGCTGTCGGCGAGGTACACGACCATGCTGGCCTGCGACCGCAGCTCGCCGGCCCAGGTGCCGACGTTGCGGCTGGCGAGGTCGGTGGCGGCGACCCCGACCAGCGCGGCGGCGACCGCGAGCACCGCCCAGGCCGTGGTCCTTGGCCGGCGCCACAGGACCCGCGCAGTGCGGGCGATCGTCGAGGCGAGCGCGGTGAACATCAGCGGCGGTGTCCGGCCGAGCGGACCCGGGGGAAGGGCACGACGTTGGGGATCGCGGCGAGGTCGGCCTCGGCGTCGAGGTCGTCGAGGTCGACGTCGACGGTGCTGGCGGCCATCGCGGGCCAGCTGTCGGGGGCGATGTCGGGCCGGTGCTCGGGCGTAACGACCTCGATCCGCTCGGGCAGCTCGCCGGCCTGCGCGGTCGCGTGCTCCGGGGTCGCGCTACCGTCGAGCCCGAGCGGGACGACGTCGACCAGGGTCTGCTGGTGCAGCGCCAGCATCCGCCAGCCGAGGCGGGCGCCGGCGGCGATCAGGTGAGGGTCGCGGGTCAGCACCAGGCAGGCCGCGCCCAGCTCGGCGCGATCGGCGACCAGCTGCGCGAACCGGCCGGCGCCGTCGGCGTCTTGGTGGCTGGTCGGCTGGTCGGCGAGCACCGCGTCCGGACTGCGGACGATGGCGCGGGCCCAGGCCACCCGCTGGCGGGCGGCCATCGCCAGCCGGTCGACGGTGAGGTCGGGATCGACGTCGAGCGCGGTCAGGAGCAGGCGGGCCCGAGCCAGGCGCGCGGACCGCGGCACGCCGCAGACCTCGAGCGCGATGGCGACGTTGGCGAGCGCGGTGTCGCGGCCGATGAGGCCGAGGTCCTGGGGCACGATCCCGAGGCGCCGGCGGAGCGCGGCGAGGGAGCCGCTGCGCAGCCGGGCGACGTCACGGCCGCCGAACGCGACCCGGCCGCGGGCGGTGAGCTCGCCGAGCAGCAGCCGCATCAGCGTGGTGGCGCCGGCGCCGGCCTGGGCCTCGACGGCGACGACCTCGCCGGAGGCGATGGCCAGCTCGACGCCGGCCAGCAGCTCGAGCCCGCGGTCGTGGGCGAAGTGGACGCCGGCGAGCTCGATCATCATCCTCGGTGGTACGCCGGTCGCGCGCCGGGGGCAAAAAAACCGCCGACCGCGGCCGCGCGGTGGTGCTCGCGCCCACGTACAGTCGGGTCATGTTCCGCCGGGCCTGGCCCAGGTTCCTGGTCCGCGCGTCGCTGGCGTCGGTCGCATCGCTGGCGTCGCTGACGAGCGGCGGGTGCCGCAGCGGCTCGGAGCCGCAGGCGACCCGGCTCGCGGCCGAGGTCCAGGCCCTCGAGACGCGGCTGGCCCGGGTCGAGACCGAGGGCACCGCGGTCGATGCCCGCAAGGTGGCCCACGAGCTGGCGGCGCTCGGGCCGGGCTCGGTGCTGGCCGGGCCCGGCGGGCCGAGCGGTCCCGCGGGTCCACCCGGTCCACCCGGACCGCCCGGCGACATCGGCCCAGGTGGTACGGGTCCCGAGGGCCCCGCCGGACCTCTCGGACCCCACGGCCCGACCGGACCCGAGGGCCAGCAGGGCGTTCAGGGCCTGCAGGGACCGCAAGGCCTCCAGGGTCCGCAGGGCGCCCAGGGCCCGCGCGGCCCGGCCGGACCCGCCGGCGCCTGCGGCGGCAAGGACGATCTGGTGCGGCGCGAGGCCCGAGTGACGGTGGCGCCGGGGCTGGTGGCGTCGGTGGTCGCGACCTGCGAGCGGGCCCGCGATCTGGTCATCACCGGCGGCTGCTACGCCGATCCGATGTGGATGGCCGAGCTGGTCGCGGCCCGCCCGGTGGCGCTCACCGATCCGCGGGCGCCGGCGAGCTGGCGCTGCGACTACCGCAACGCCTCGACCAAGCAGGCGATCGAGGTGGTGGCCGAGGTCTACTGCGCGACCCCGACCGCCGAGCCGCGCACGACGCCCTGACTCGCGTCAGTTTCTCATCAGACCGAGGAGCTTGCTCATCGTCAGCTCGTCGGCCGGCGGGAACTCGTAGTCGAGGAACTCGCGCGACGTCACCCAGCGCAGGTCGGCGACGGTGGCCGGGTAGGGCACCTCGCCCTCGACCAGGGTGCAGCCGAACATCACCATGTGGACCTCGTAGCGGGCGTAGTCGTGGACGTGTTCGCCCAGCTTGCCGCCGACCTGGACCACGGCGCCGATCCGGCCGCGGACCTCGCGCTCGAGGGCGACCTGATCGGTCTCGCCGGGCTCGACCCGGCCGCCGGGGAACTCCCACAGCAGGGGCAGCACCGCGCTGGCGTTGCGCTGCGTGATGAGATAGCGACCCTCATACTCGATCACTGCCGCGACGACGCGGATGACCTCCTTGGGCATCGCGGCGATTATCGTCGCCCGCCGCCGGATTGCAACGGCGGCGTCCCGTGGATAACCTCCGCGGCCCATGGCCATCCGTTTCGTCGAGATCCACGCGGCCACCGATGCCGAGCAGCTCAACACCGAATGGGTCGTCCTGACCAACGACGGGACCCGGCCGTTCGTGACCCGCGGCTGCGGCATGAGCGTCGGCCGTCGCGGCCAGAAGAAGCGCATCGAGCTGGGCATCATCGATCCCGGGTTCGTGCTCGGGCCGGGCGACAAGGTCCGCATGCTGACCGGGCGCCCCGGCAACCAGACCGACGGTGAGCCCCCCGAAGACGGCGTCACCAACTACCACCTGCTGCTGCCGAAGGCCTACCTGCAGGGCGCCGGCACCGTGCTGACCCTGACCCTGCGCGGCCAGCCGGTCTGCAAGGGGGAGTTCGACCCCGCCGTCGAGTCCGGCCTGCTGGCGGCCCCGCCGCCGAAGCCCTGACCGCCGTCAGAACATGCGCGACTGGCCGCCGTCGACGACGACGCAGGCGCCGTTGACCCACGACGCCCGCGGCCGACGACCGAGCCCGGCGAACGCTCTGTCACCTTCGTTCTCTTGTCATGTTCAAAATGACATGCTACTTTGGGTGACATGACGGGCGGCCTGGAGGATCTGGGCGGATACCTCGATCGCCTGCGCGCGATACCCGTGATCCGCGACGTCCAGGTGGCGCCCGCGCGCCCCGGTGAGCGGTACCAGCGCGCCTCGATAGCCATCAAGACCGCACGACGGACGTATCGCCTGCCCCTCGTTCGGCGAAGCGGGCGTCTGTCCCCCATCTCCGTCGGACTCGTCGGCCGTGAACCTTCGCTGTTGCTTGCCCCGGTGATCGCCGGGGAGGCCGCGCGCCGCCTCGCCGCCGGCGGCGTGAGCTACGTGGACCTCGTCGGGAACTGTCACCTCACGCTGGGCGGCGAGCTGTACGTTCACGTCGAGGGCCACCGGCCGGTCCGGGCCGCCCCCTCCGATCGAGGCATCCGTGCGGCCGGCTTCCAGGTGCTGTTCACGTACCTGGTCGCGCCGCACCTCGACCTGTCGCTGCGCGCCGTTGGCGAGCTCGCGGGCGCGAGCCGTCAGGCTGCGCTCGAGATGCGCGCCCGCCTGCTGGCGGAAGGCTACTTGCAGGAGTCGATCGACGGCCTGCAGTGGAACCCACGTCGACGAGACGACGCGTTGACCCGCTGGCTCGAAGGCTACAGGGCCACCGTCCGGCCGCGCCTCGTGGTTGGCACCTACCGTACGAGGACCCGCGATCCCGATGCGGTGGCCGCGATGCTCCAGTCAGCGGCCGGCGAACCCGGTGAGCGCTGGCGTTGGGGGGGCGCCGCCGCCGGCTATCAGCTCCGCCGGCACTTCCGGGGGGAACGAACGGTCGTGCATGTCCGCGATGGAACCGACGAGTTCATCCGCACGCTCCCGGTGCTCAGGGACACCGACGGCAACCTCGTCATCCTGCGCTCGTTCGGAGCGGTCAACTGGTCCGATGCGTTCGATGGAACCACGGTGCATCCGTTGCTGGTGTACTCGGAGATGCTGATCGATGGCGACGATCGAGCGCGCGAGGCAGCCACCGATCTGTTCGAGCACCTCCTCCGGGGGAATCGATGATCCTCTCGCGCGATAGCGTCGACGATCTGCGTGGCCTTGCTGCGATCTGGCCCGTGGACATGGTCCTCATCGGCGCCACGGCCCTCGTGTTCTCACACGGCATGCCGTGGCGAACGACGAGCGACCTCGATCTGGTGCTCGCGATCGAGGTCGACGATCTGCGCCGGACGCTGCCTGCTGGGTGGGCACGCACCCGGCTGCCCCACCGCATCATTGGCGCTCACGGCACGAAGTTCGATCTCGTTCCTGCCAGCCCGTCGCTGAGGTCGGCCGGCCAGGTCGAGTGGGACGACGGCGTCGTGATGAACCTGACTGGCATCGGGT
>JAYVSF010000814.1:0-6110 GCA_043775605.1 Myxococcales bacterium | reverse complement strand
CTACACCCAGTGCAACCTGTTCACCCAGTACTGCCAGCGCCAGCTCAGCGACGTCGTCGGCGAGCCCGACGGCTACGCCTGCCGGACCGTCCCGAGCTGCCCATCGCAGTTCCCGACCTGCGCCTGCCTGGCCAGCGAGCCGTGCGGCGCGGCGTGCACCGGTCAGGGCGCGACCGGCCTGACCTTGACCTGCCCCGGTGGCTGATCAGCGGGCCAGCGTGACCTCGACGAAGTCGAGGAGCAGGTCGACCATGCGCTGCTGATCGCCGGCGACCGAGGCCTGGCCCCACAGATCGTGATCCTCGTCGGGATCGTCGGTGAGCCGGTAGAGCTCGTGCCGGCGCTGCGACAGGATGTCGACGAGCTTCCATGCACCGTCGCCGGACACCGCCATCTTGAGCTCCTGCTCCCAGCCCGGGTACGAGCGCAGCTCGGAGAACGCGGCCTTCGGCGCCAGCGTGCCACCGGTGATCGCCGGCACCAGGCTGCGGCCCATCCACGTCGGCGACGGCGTCGCGCCGACCAGGGCAGCGACCGTCGGCGCCATGTCGAGCAGCTCGGCGACGCCATCGACCATGCGCGGCGCCTGGCCAGGCACCCGGAACGCGAGCGGCACCCGGATCTGCTGATCGTAGAGGTTGGTGCCGTGGAACATGCTCTGGCCGGCGAACGAGTGCTCGCCGAACGCCTCGCCGTGATCGCTCAGCAGCACCACCACGGTGTCGTCGGTCAGGCCGGCGGCCTTGATGCCGTCGAGGAGCTGGCCGACGTAGCCGTCGACGAACCGGACCTCGTAGTCGTACAGCCGGCTCCACTTGGCGGTGCCGCCCTCGGTGACCTCGGGGTCGCCGTCGTGGGGGACGAAGCTCGAGTGCGGCTCGAACAGGTGGACGAACATCGCGAACGGCTTCTTCGCCACCGCCAGCTCGCCGAGCTTGGCCACCGCCCGCGGCACGATGCGGGGCGCGGCGATGTCCTTGTTCGAGCCCTTCACGTCGAGCGCGTCGGCGTTGTCGAACTCGTCGAAGCCCTGGGTGATGTTGCGCTCGGGCACGAAGTAGAAGTGCGAGGCCTCACCGACGGTGTGGAGGCCGGCGGCCTGGAGCTGCTCGAACAGCAGATCGTTGGCGTCGTCGATGTGGGCGTACTTGGCGTGGATGTTGTCGACGACCAGCGCCGACACGTAGCGGGACGCCATGAAGCTCGGGATCGAGCGCGGCGTGTTGTTGGCCTGGGCGTAGGCCCGGCGGAACCAGGTCGACTCGGCGAGGAAGGCGTCGATCCGCGGGGTCATCGACGCGCCATCGCGGCGATAGCCGGCCGCGCCGAGGCGGTCGGCGCGCAGGGTGTCGATCATGATGATGACGACGTTCTTGCCGAGCGACGCACTGGGCACCGCGACCGGACCCGAACCCGAGCCGGTGCCCGAGCCCGAACCGGTACCGGAACCCGAGCCCGTACCCGAACCGGCGTCGACGGTCGCGGCGCGATCGCCACCCTGGCAGTTGTCGTCGGTGCCGTTGCCGGGGATCTCCTTCGCGCCCGGGTTGACGGCCTTGTCGTGGTCGTCGCAGTCGGGACCGCGGAAGAACGCCGAGTAGCCGTCGTGATCGCGATCGAGCAGCATCCGGCCGACCACCACCAGCAGCGAGCTGCCGGCGCCGCGGTCGGTCACCGACAGGGCCACTCGCTCGCTCGGCTGCCGCAGGCCCAGCCCGGCCAGCACCACCGCGAGCGCGGCGCCGCCGGCCACCAGCGCCGGTCGCGCCGGCACCCGCTGCCGCAGCCGGCCCAGCGGCCCGTAGACCACCGCCGCGAGCGCGACCGTGCCCACCGGCAGCAGCGTGAACATGATCAACGCGCCGATCGGCAGCGCCGCGGTGTCGTAGCCCGCGCCGTAGAGCACGTGGCGGACCCAGCCGAGCAGCACCACACCGGCGGCGATCGCGGCCAGCGCGGTCCGCGGCAGCCCGCCGACCACCGGCACCGCGCCGGTCACCCGGGCCAGCAGCCGCTGCAGCGGCAGCCCGACCGCGAGCAGGCCCAGCACCGCCAGCACGACCACGCCGCCGAGCAGCGCCGCGCCGGCCGGCTTGCGCTCGGGCTTCACGACCAGGAAGGTTGCGGCGATCTTGACGACGATCGTCAGCATGATCATCATCAGCACCGCCGCCAGCACCGCCGCCGCCAGCTCGCGATCGAGCGCCGGTCGCTCGCGCAGCTGGGCCCAGGGCCGGGCGCCGAACGCCGAGCCGAAGCCGGCGCCGACCGCCGCCGCAAAGCCGGCGAACGCCAGCGTCGGGATCGCCCACAGCCCGAGCACGGTCAGGGCCACGCCCATCCCGCCCGGGCCGCGCGCGGCCAGCAGCACGTCGACGAGCGCCACCACCAGGCCGGCCACCAGCGCGCAGCCGGCACCCGCGAACAGACCATCCCGGACCGGTCGAGGCGGCGCCGAGGCCGCGGGTTCCATCATGGCCACGGTGCTAGCACGGGCCCGCGGGCCGATCGGCGGAGTGCTGGGCCAACCGCGGGTGATCGCTACCGCCCGGGATCTCCGGGACGCCTGGTGCGCCGCCGGGCCTCGGTCGCGCGCGGCCCTGGTCACCAGCTGCCAGATCACAGCCAGTTCGCGGACATGGCCGACCTGCTAGCTTCCGTGGCGATGACCTCGCCCCGCCGCCCTGGTGACGGCCTCGATCCCGACCTGGGGTCGACCGCATCCGGGCAACCCGGCGGGGGGGCGCCCGGTCCAACCGCCCACCCGCGGACCGAGGAACCCTTGCCCAGCTCGATCGCCAGCACCGCCACCTCCGTCGCCGACGCCGCCCGGGACATCCCCCGGCCCCGGACCCGCGCCGCCGGCAGCGCCGTGGTCGATGATGCCGAGCTGGTCGCCGCCTGCCGCCGGGGCGAGCGCCGCGCGATGGAGGCGCTCTACCACCAGTACAAGCGTAGGGTGTTCGGCCTCTGCCATCGCATCGTCGGCGTCAGCGACGCCGAGGAGGTGGCCCAGGACGTGTTCGTGCGGGTGTTTCGCGGCCTGGCCAGCTTCCGGGGCGACTCCGCGCTCGGCACCTGGGTCTACCGGCTCGCGGTCAACGCCTCGCTGACCCACGCCGGCAAGCAGCGGCGGCGGGCCGAGGTCTCGGACGACGCGCTCGAGCACGTCGCCGCGCCTGGCGACGTCAAGCGCGACCCCGGGCTCACCGGCAAGGTCGAGCAGGCGATGGCCCGGCTGCCCGCCGGCTATCGCGCGATCCTCGTGCTCCACGACGTCGAGGGCCTGTCGCACGAGGAGTGCGCGGCGATCCTCGACTGCCGGATTGGCACCACCAAGTCGCAGCTGCACAAGGCGCGGGCCAAGATGCGCGACCTGCTCGGGCCGGCGCTGGCGGCCGAGCGCGGCGTCGGCCCGGCCGTCGACAGCGACCCGGAGGTCGGATGAACTGTCGCGAGCTGGAGCCGCGGCTGACCGCGTACCTCGCCGGCGAGCTCGACGAGGTCACCGCGCGCGCGGCCCGCGGGCACCTGCGCGTGTGCGCGGCGTGCCGGACGCTCGCCGAGGATCATGCCCACGTCCGGTCGGCGCTCGAGGAGCTGGGCCGGGCCGAGCGCGCCGAGCCGCCGCCGGCGATGTGGGACGCGATCCAGCGCCAGCTCGGTCAGGCCGAGATCGCCGACGGTCAGGCCTCGCGCTGGACCCGCTGGTGGCAGCGGGCGCGACCCCACGTGCTGCCCGGCAGCCTCGCGCTCGGCGCCTGCGCGGCCGCGGCGCTCATCATCCACGTGCGCCAGGGCGGGCCCGATCGCGCCGACGCGGGCGCGCTGCGCGCCGCCGTGGTGAGCCGGCTGGCGGTCGACCACGATGCCGGGGCTGCGCCGGCACCCGACGTCGCGCCGGTGCGGGCCGGGCCGGATCGCGACGCCACCGCCGAGCTGGCCGACGAGGCCGCGCGGATCGAGCAGGTCTATCGCACCACGGTCGCCGAGCTGCTGCCGGTGGCGCGGGCCGAGGTCGCGAGCTGGCGACCGACGCGGGCCCGGGCGTTCACCGTCGAGCTGGCCCGGCGCGAAGGCGCGACCGTGCGGGCCGCGGTCGGCCGCGATCGCGATCGCGCGTGGCACCAGCTCATCACGCTGCTCGAGACCACCGCGCTCGGCGAGCAGGTGGCGGAGGCCCGATGACCCCGAGGATCCCCAGGGCCGGTCGCATCGTGCGGGGTGCGCTGGTCGCCGCCGTGCTGCTCGGCGGGCCGGGCGCGCCAGGGGACGCCGTCGCCGACGACGGCCGCGACGGCGCCGTCGCCGCGCCGCCGCAGGGCGAGGCCATCGGCGACGTGGTCGAGCGGGCCGAGCTGACCGTGGCCCCCGGCAAGCGCCCGATCCGGGCGGTGGCGATCGACAACCCGCTCGGCGACGTCCGCATCGAAGGCCACGACGGCACCTCGGTCACGATCATCAGCGTCAAGCACGCCCCCGACGCCGCCACCCTCGGCCGCCTGCGGGTGACCCTGGTCCCCGATCCCGACGGCACCGTCCACTTGACCTCGACCCTCGGTGACGGCCGCGAGCTGCCGCGGGCAGCCCTGGGCACGATCCGGATCGATCTGGTGGTGCGGGTGCCGCGCGCGGCCCGGGTCGAGGGTCGGGTCGGCCGTGGTCGGCTCGAGGCCAAGAACCTCGACGCCGGCGCCGAGCTCGACGCGGGCGCTGGCTCGATCGTGGTCGCCAACGTCGCCGGCGGCGTGCTGGCCCGCTCGGTCGACGGCGATCAGCACTTCGCCCAGGTGTTCGGCGATCTCGACGCCCACGCCCTCGACGCCGAGCTCGACCTCGACACCGTGCGCGGCCAGAACCTGACCGCGCAGGTCTACCGCGGCGCGATCGCCGGTCGGCACCTGGCGTCGCGGCGGATCCGGCTGACCGCGATCCACGGCGACATCACGGTCGCGACCGAGGCCCAGGCCGGCGGGTCGATCGTGGTCGCCAGCGTCCACGGCGCGGTCAACGTCACCGTCCACAGCCCGGGTCGAGTCCGGGTCCGGGCCCGCGCCGGAGGCACGCTGACGCTGGCGGGCGCCACCCCCGCCGGTGATCGCTGGATCGAGCAGCAGTACGGCACCGGGCGCACCGCCGGCGCGATCCAGCTGCAGTCGCGGTTCGGCGACGTCAGCTTCAGCCTGTTCGACGACACCGCCGCGCGCCCCTGACCCAAGGATCCGAGCGGAGCTCGGGCCGGGGTTGAGTGTCGAGATCGGACCGGCACTCCGGTGCCGGCCCGATCGATCGACGACGCAGGGTTGGATCCTGCCAACCCTGCGTGTGGCGTGCGCGGGGCGGCTTGACCCCTGCCGACCCTGCCGCCATGCTTGGGCCCGTGAGCCCGGACCGATGACGACGCCCCCCACCGCGACCGAGCGCGTGACCGAGTACGCGCGGCAGGCGGTCGAGTACGTGCGCCGCGCGATCGGCCTCGAGCTGACCTACGACAGCGACACCCTGCCGCTGCTCGATCACTACCTGCGCTCGGTGCCCGACGATCAACCGTCGGCGATCGAGCTGATCGCGACCACCTCGGGCGCGTACTTCGGCGAGGTCGTCCGCCGGCGGCTGGGCGGGCGCTGGGACACCTCCTCGGAGGTCGTGACCGAGTGGCGGGTGGTGTTGCCGACCGGCATCAACTTCGCCCCGTCCGGCTTCGTCGCTGCGGCGATCGTGCGGGCCGAACTCGAGGATCTCGACACCGCCCTCGACGCGCCGCCGCGGATGCGGCCGTACCTCGAGCAGACCCTCAACCGCATGGGCGAGGTCACGGTCGACGACTACTACTCGCTGTGCGGCCGCCTCGACACGCTCGAGCACGTCCACGAGGTGCTGGTGGCGGTGGCGGCGCAGATGCTCGGCAAGCGCGGGCCTGGCGACCTCGAGGAGGGGGAGGGCGGCGAACTGAGCGAGGACGACGTGGTCGCGGCCAGCGGTGCCGCGGACGTGGTCGCGCCCGATCACGCCGAGGCCGAGGCCGCGGTCGAGGCCGTCGGTGATGACGAGCCCGGGCCAGCCGACGACGAGGATGCGGATGCCGACGAGGATGCCGACGACGACGACGA
>JAYVSF010000813.1:0-5427 GCA_043775605.1 Myxococcales bacterium | reverse complement strand
CGCGGCAGCGAGGGTGAGCGCCTGCGCGACGCCGGGCTCGAGCTGCTGCGCCGGGGCGGGGTCGAGGCGGCGGCCGGCAAGCTCGAGGCCGCGGCCCTGCTGCGGCCCGACGATCCCGCGCTGCTGGCGGCGCTGGGCTGGGCGGTCTGGCACCGCGACGGCCGCACGCCGTCGGCCGGCGACCTCGCCCGCGAGTACCTCGGCCGCGCGCTGCGGCGTGCGCCCAACCTCGGCACCGCCAACGAGCACCTCGGGCTGATCGAGCTGGCCCTCGGCGTCGACGAGCAGGCCGCGCTCGATCACCTCGAGCGCGCGGCCCGGGCCAACCCCGGCGACGCCACCATCCTCGACGCGATCGCCGGGGTCTACCTCAAGCGGGCCCAGCCCCGCAGCCTCGAGCGGCTGTACCGGCGGCTGCTGCGCGCCGGCGGCACGCCGCAGGAGCAGGGCCCGATCTGGCACCGCCTCGCCGTGCTGTACGGCGACCACCTCGACGACGCGACCCAGGCCCGGACCGCGTTCGGCCAGGCCGCGCGCCTCGGCCACGCGGTGCGCCCGCCCCGCCGCATCCCGACCAGCCGACCGGTCGGCCGGACCGACGCCGACTTCATCGCCGCCTCGGTGCGGCTCGCCCTCGGCGACGAGCGGCCCGGCGATCGCGAGCTCTACGACGACCTGCGGCCGCGGGCCCTGCCGCGCGCGACCGCGACCATGACCCCGTCGCTGTGGAACCTGCTGCGCCACCCGCTCGACGAGCCCGACATCGGCGCGCTGGCCGAGCTGATCGCGCCCGCGGTCCACGCCCTGCACCCGATCACGCTGGCCGAGCTCGGGGTCGATCCCGCGGGTCGGATGACCGACGACACCCTGCCGCCGGCGTTCGCGCAGCAGCAGGCCTACGTCGCCGGGCTGCTCGGCCTGCCCCGGGTCCCGGTCCACGCCCACCCCGATTTCGGCGACGACGTCCACGTCGGCGCCTGCGCCCAGCTCACGCTGCTGGCCGGCGACGACGCACTGACCGCGCCCGATCGCCCCGAGCTCGGCTACCGGATCGCCCGGGCCACGACCTACCTGTGGCCGGGCCGCGCGGTCGGGGCGTCGCGACCGGCCCGGGTCCTGCGCACGCTGCTGCTGGCGCTGGCGCGTGAGGCCGCCGGTCCCGGGGCCGGCTCCTCGACGGTCGCCGGCGACAAGGAGCTGGCCGCGGCCCAGGCCGCGCTCGCCACCCTCGACCGGCCGGTGCGCGATCAAGCCCGGGCCCTGGTCGGCCGGCTGCGGGCCCGCGCCCCCGATCACAACCTGTCGAAGTGGGCCGTGGCCCTCGGCCGCACCGCCGATCGCTTCGCGCTGCTGGTGTGCGGCGACGTACCGACCGCGTTGCGCCTCGCCGGCGACCGCTCGACCGACGGCGGCCTGGTCGAGTTCGCCCGCTCGCCGACGTTGCTTCAGCTCCGCACCGCGCTCGGCCTCCAGGTCAGCGGCTGAAGACGGGACCGGCACTCCTGTCCGGCCAACCCTGTGACCGCCCGGCCGCCGAGCAAGGGGCTATAGTCCCCGCATGTCGGTCGAACCCGATCCTGGATCGCTCCGGCCGGCCGGCGCGTCGCCGATCACCCCGCGCGAGTGGATCCTGCGCCACCTGCTCGGGCTGATCGCGATCCTGCTCGGCGCGTCGTCGTTCACCATCGCCGCGATCCGCCAGGATCACCTGTGGTCGATCCCCGACCACCGGGTCACGATCCCGATGTTCGTCGTCGCGCTGCTGGTCGGGGTCGGGTCGTTCGTGCGCCAGGAGCCGACCAAGCTCTTGCCGCTGGTCGGCGTCGCGATGGCCGCGATCGCGGTCGCGCTCGGCTGGGTCATCGTGGTCGGCGCGATCCTGCTGGCCACCGCGGTCATCGCCTACCTCATGACGGAGCTGATGTGACCACCCCCGTCACCACGCCCCTTGGCCCCGGCGAGCCGACCGAGCACGAGCTGATCTACGACTGGAACGCGGTCGAGAAGGTCGCCCGGCTGTCGCCCCGCCGCAAGGTCACGTTCATCGACGAGACCCTGCGCGACGGCATCCAGTCGCCGTCGGTGGTCGACCCGACGATCGAGGACAAGCTGCGCCTGATCGAGCTCGCCAGCGACCTCGGCATCCACCACGCCGACATCGGCCTGCCCGGCGCCGGCAAGCGCGCGGTCGAGGACTGCACGATCATCGCCCAGCACGTCCGCGATCAGCGGCTGCCGATCAAGCTGGCGTGCGCGGCTCGCACCCACCTCGCCGACGTCCAGGCGGTCGTCGACATCTCGCAGCAGGTCGGCGTCGAGATCGAGATCATGACCTTCATCGGCAGCTCGCCGATCCGGCAGTACGCCGAGGACTGGGACCTGGCCCGGATGCTGCGGCTGTCGGCCGAGGCCATCGACCTCGGCCGCCGCCACGGCCTGCCGGTCAGCTACGTCACCGAGGACACCACCCGGTCGCGGCCGGACGTGCTGCAGAAGCTGTTCACCAACGCGGTCGAGCACGGCGCCCAGCGGCTCGTCGTGTGCGACACCGTCGGCCACGCCACCCCCGACGGCATCAAGAACCTGCTGCGGTTCACCCGCAACCTGCTCGACGGCCTCGGCCGCACCGACGTCGGCATCGACTGGCACGGCCACAACGATCGCGGCCTCGGGGTGGTCAACTCGATCTTCGCCATCGAGTACGGCGCCGATCGGGTCCACGGCACCGCGCTCGGCATCGGCGAGCGGGTCGGCAACGCCGCCCTTGATCAGATCCTGCTCAACCTGAGCCTGCTCGGCGAGCTGCCCGGCCAGGACCTGTCGAAGCTGCTGCTGTGGTGCAAGACCGCGTCGCTGGCGACCCACGTGCCGATCCACCCCCAGTACCCGCTGGCCGGCAGCGACGCGTTCCGGACCGCGACCGGAGTCCACGCCGCCGCGATCATCAAGGCCGAGAAGAAGGGCCACGCCTGGCTCGCCGACCGGATCTACTCAGGCGTGCCGGCCGGCTTTTTCGGCCGCGAGCAGGAGATCGAGATCGGCCACTACTCGGGCGAGTCGAACGTCGTGTACTGGCTGCGCCGGCGCGGCATCGAGCCGACGGCCGGCCTGGTCGCCGCGGTCTACGCCGCCGCCAAGCGCGGCAACCGGGTGCTCACCGACGGCGAGGTCCATCAGGTGATCGCGGAGTACCGGCGCAGCGCGGAATCAGCCGCGCCCTGAAGATTCGCTGCTAAGGTGCCGTCAACCTACCATGGCGCAAATGACGGGTAACCTGGTCGTCCGCAAGGACGTGAAGTTCAACGGGCTCAAGATCTTCTCGGCGACGATGGTCGCGGATCGGGAGCGACTCGGCGAGACCATCACCACCTGGATCGCCGGCCACCCGAACTGCAAGCCGGTCGAGTTCGTCGTGACCCAGTCGAGCGACGAGGCCTTCCACTGCGTCGCGATCACGCTGTTCTACTTCGACGAGACCGCGCGCAAGTAGCCGGGGCCGGGCGGGCGTGACCAGCGAGCGCAAGCTCAACTTCTCCTCGGGGCCGGCGGCGTTGCCCGAGGAGGTCCTGCGACGGGCCCAGGCCGCGATCTGGGACCTCGACGGCAGCGGCATCGGTGTGCTCGAGCACAGCCACCGCGGGCCGGCGTTCATGCGGGTCGCCGAGCGCGCCGAGCGCCTGGTCCGTGAGGTCGGCGGCGTGCCCGACGACTACGACGTCCTGTTCGTCCAGGGCGGCGCGTCGAGCCAGTTCTTCACCGTGCCGATGAACCTGCTGCCGGCCGGCACCACCGCCGACTATTGCGACACCGGCGTGTGGTCGCAGAAGGCGATCGCCGAGGCCCGCCGCCTCGGTCAGGGCCAGGTCCACGTCGCCTGCTCGTCGGAGGCGACCGCGTTTGATCACATCCCGGGGCCCGACGAGACCCGCTGGTCGCCGGCGCCGGTCTACGTCCACGTCACCAGCAACAACACGATCTACGGCACCCAGTGGCCGCGCGAGCCCGAGGTCCCGCCGGGCGTGGCGCTGGTGTGCGACGCGTCGAGCGACCTGTTCAGCCGGCCGATCGACGTCGGCCGCTACGGCCTGATCTACGCCGGCGCCCAGAAGAACCTCGGCATCGCCGGGCTCACCCTGATCCTCGCGCGCAAGGACCTGATCGCCGGCGGCCGCCGCGACCTGCCGACGATGCTGCAGTACCGGACCCACGCCGGCGCCGCGTCCATGTACAACACGCCGCCGACCTTCGCGATCTACGTGCTCGCCCTTGTGCTCGAGTGGGTCGTCGCCCAGGGCGGGTTGCCGGCGATGGCCGAGCGCAACCGGGCCAAGGCCGGCGTGCTCTACGACTTCCTCGACGGCGCCCGCCGGTTCCGCGGGGTCGCGCGGGCCGACAGCCGGTCGCTGATGAACGTCACCTTCCGGGCCGAGACGCCGGCGCTCGAACGCGAGCTGCTGGCCCGGGCCGACGCCCGCGGCCTCGATGGCCTGGCCGGGCACCGCACCATCGGCGGCCTGCGCGCCAGCATCTACAACGCGTTCCCCGAGCACGGCGTGCGCCGGCTGGTGGAGTTGCTCGCCGAACTCGACCGGGAGTAGCCATGGCCCGGACGCCGACCGACGACGAGCTGCGCGCGCGCATCGCCGACACCTGGGCGGTCGACCTCAGCGGTCAGCCGATCCGGTGCGAGCTGGCCACCACCGACGCCGCGCGAATGGCGCTGGCCGAGCGGCTGGCGCTGGCGATCGAGACGGCCGGCGCCACCGTCGTGCCGACGCCGCGCGCGGTCCCGCACCCGCCGCTGCCGCGGGCCGAGCCGCCGGCGTCGATCGCGCCGGCGGACGCGCTGGCCGCCGTGCTGGCGTGGGGCGAGGCCCAGGGCATCGACGCCCGCGCGATCGAGGTGCGGCTCGGCGCCGACGGCAACCGCTCGGTGGTCGCCGCGCGCCCGATCGCCGACGGCCAGCCGCTGGTCACCGTGCCGCGGGCCGCGCTGTTCACCGACCTCGACGCCGCCGACGCGCCGACCGGGCTGGCCCTGGCCCGGAGCGCGCCACCGCTCGACAGCCTGCACACGCCGATCGCGCTGTGGCTGGCGGTCGAGCGCCGCGATCGGTCATCGCCCTGGCGGCCGTACCTCGACGTCCTGCCGACGACCATCGACCTGCCCTGGTTCTGGTCCGACGACGACCTGGGCGAGCTGCGCGGCACCCACACCTACCTGGTCAACGATGCGCTACGCGGCGGGGTCATCGCCGATCACGCCGCGATCGTCGCCCGCCTGCCCCGGCTGGCCGAGCTGACCGTGGCCGAGCTGGCCTGGGGCCGCGCCGTCGCCAGCTCGCGCCTGTTCCGGGTCACGATCCGCGGCATCGATCGCACCGCGATGGCGCCGATCGCCGACATGTTCGATCACGGGCCGGCCGA
>JAYVSF010000812.1:0-3888 GCA_043775605.1 Myxococcales bacterium | reverse complement strand
GCCTCGGCGAGGAAGCCGCCGTGGCGGCTGGTGCCGTCGATCGAGTAGGGCGGATCGTGGAGGATTTCGTCCTTGGTGTAGTGGTTCTTGAACTCGCCGCCCTTGGGGTCGTACTTCTTGTCGGCGTAGGTGCCGTCGGCGTGCTTGATGCCGCGCTCCTTCATGGTGCGCTCGTCCTCGGCGTCGCGACCGCCGGCGTAGGCCGACACCATCTCGTCGACCATCGTCTCCTCGGTCTTGTTGCTCGCGCCGAGGCCGGCCCACAGCCGCTTGCCGGCGGCGTCGCGGCCCATGTAGACCGAGTTCTCGCCCTGCCAGGCGCCGCCCGGGTGCTTCAGCAAGTACTTCGGGTGGTTGTAGAAGTAGTACCACTGGCCGGGGATCAGGTTGTCGTCGAGCTCCTTGCTCGAGACCTGGCCGTCCTTGTGGTGACCGTCGCTGGCGAGGGCCGCGACCTTGGTCTCCTTCATGAACTCGGAGATCGGCGTGCCGCCCGACGGCGCGATCCGCAGCCGGTTGCCGGAGGCTTCGACCGCCGCGTCCTCCTGCGCGTTGGTCGAGCCGAAGGTCTGATCGAACTTCTTGTCGCCGACCGAGGCGCGTAGGGTCTCGTACTCCATCGCGAACACCGACGTCAGGCACTCGGCGATGGTGAGGCCCTTGAGCCAGGCCTTGATGCCGGCCGACGCCGAGTGGCCCTTCTTGAGCTTGAAGTCCATGAACCCGCCGGTCTCCTTCGGGTTCTGGAACTGGCCGCTCTCGTTGTAGCCCCAGCGGTACTCGTCCTTCCACAGCTTGGCCTGGCCGGACTGCTCGCACTCGGCCTGGTAGTTGTAGGAGTAGTGGATGCCCGAGTGGAGGTCGTACTTGCTGACGTAGCCCGGATCGAGGTTGGCCTTGTGCATCTCGTCGGCGGTGTGCTGGCCCATCGCCTCGGGCGTGGCCTCGATCTCCGGCTTGCCCTTGCCGTAGCCACGGGCCGACGCCGACTCGGCGCCGTGCGCGCCGGCGGCCGTCTCCGCGGCGGCCTCCTCGGCGGCGGGCGCGGGGCCGTGGGCGAGCTCGACCGCGGCCTCGTCAGCCGCGGCGGTGGACGGCGAGGCAGCGGCCTCGGTGGCGGCGGCGTGGGCGTGGCGGTGGTGGCGCGCGTGCGGCATGGCGAGAGCTCCGGCGTTGGCAGCGGCTGGGGCCGGGACGTCACGACGCCCCGGACATGTGGCACTGCTTACTACGGAACGAGCTTCTCGATCCTGCCAACCTGATCGCGCACCGAAGGACGATCGTGGCGATGGCCGGACCGATCGCGCGAATAACCGGCGAAATCGTCACCCGGGCTCGGGAGTGCACCTAGCCCGGGCGGTCGAGGCGCGTCGATTGCGCGGGCGGACGACGCCATGCGACGATGCCGAGATGGTGCAAGCCCGGGGAGGGACTGCCGGTGTCTGGTGCGTCCTGATGTCGCTGGCGCTGGTGGCGTGCGGCGCTGCCGACGAGCGGGTCGATCCCGCCGATCTCGCGCTGCGCGACCTGCTCGGCGTGGCGCCCAAGGTCGCGGTGGACTGGGACGCGGAGCAGCGGCTGGCGGCGCGCCAGCTGCTGGCCGACGGGCTGGTCGAGCGTGACGCCGAGGCGCTGGCCAACCCCGCGCCGCTGCTCGACGACGTCCAGGTGATCGGCGCGCTGGCCGCGGTCGACCTTCGCCTGCTCGATCGCGAGCACGACGCGCTCGGCCTGGTGATGGTCGATCACCCCGAGGCGGCGGCCCAGGGCCGGCCGATCGACGCCCCGGTCGCGACCGCGGCGCTCCTGGGCGAGCTGGTCACGCCGACCCTCACCCTCGAGCTCGACCCGCAGGCGTGGCCATGCGCCGCGGCCCCGGCGTGCAACCTCGACACGCTCGCCGCGCTCGCCGCCGACGCCGCGCCCGGCGCCACCCGGATCCGGGTGCTGCCGGTGGTGCAACTCGCGGTGATCGCGGCGCTGGTGACCGACGCCGATGGCGTGCCGACCCTGCTGGTCAACCCGATCGTCACGGCGGTCAGCGAGCCGACGTCGGCGGCGGTGACCTCCGCCGGCGGTGGCAGCGTCCCCGGCTTCGTCGCGCCGGTGCGGCAGCGGCTGCACGTGCTGCCGCTGATCACGTCGACCTGGGCCTACGGCGGGACGATCGGCTCGTGCGCGTCGTCGGTCCAGAACGACTGTCAGGTCTGCCTCACCGGCGGCGCCTGCCCCGAGATCTGGAGCGGCGTGTCCGGCAACCAGGCGTGCACGACGCTCGATGCCCAGGCCGGCCAGAACTACTCGCTGCTGTGCATCAACCTCGCGGTGTCGCTGGGCGACGTCGGCTCGTGCATGACCCGCACCGCGCCGAGCTGCGGGTTCGACACCAGCGCGATCCTCACGCCGGCCAAGTTGTCGGCGAACAGCAACTTCGTCGGCAACGCGACCTGCCACGACGCGCTCGACGCCTGCCTGGCCGAGCTCTACGGCGGCACCAGCAGCGCCAGCGGCTGCGACTGCGGCGGCTGCGACTGCGGCAGCTGCAGCGACAAGAGCAGCACCAGCAGCTGCAACGACAGCAGCAACGGCAGCACCAGCGGCTGCGGCAACAACAGCAACGGTTGCAGCAGCGGCGGCAACAACTGCGGTGGCGGCGGCAGCGGCGGTAGCTGCACCGTCGCGCGCGCGCCGGCGCAAGGCCCGGGCCTCGCCACCGGGGTGGTGTGGGTGCTGCTGCCGGTGCCGGCGGCGCTGTTCGCGCGGCGACGGGCGCGGCGCGGCCGGAGCTCGACGGACGCCGACCCGACCCCACCCACGGATCCGGCGTAGCCGCCGCGGTGCGCAGCCACGTCGTCGCCTGGCTCGAGCGCTGGCTATCGCCGGGCGCGGCCCAGGTCCTGGCCCCGACCTGGTTCACCATGGTCGGCCTCACCGGGCTGGCGACCCTGTGGATGATGCTGCGCCACGCCCGCCGCGACGGCGTCGATCCGGCGGCGGTGGCGACGGTGACGCTGGTGGCCTACGTGACCGCGGTCGCGGCCGGGATGCTGATGCCGGCGCTGATCTCGCTGGTCGAGACCTACGTCCGCGATGGCCGGGTGCGGCTCGGCCCGGCCGGGATGACCTCGTTCTGGGGCTACCTGGCCGGCGCGGTCGGCGTCACGGTGGTGTGCCGGCAGAACGGGCCGCCGATCGGCTGGCTGTCCGACCGGGCGACGCCGATGCTCGGGCTGTCCCTCGCGCTGATCCGCACCGGCTGCTTCCTGGCCGGTTGCGACTACGGCCAGATCTCGTCGGTGCCATGGGCCGTCCGCTTCCCCCGCGGCACCGGCGCCTGGCGCGATCACGTCGCCCACGGCCTGGTGCCGGCGAGCCGCGACCTGTCGCTGCCGGTCCACCCCACCCAGCTCTACGAGGCCGCGCTCGGGCTGGTCATCGCGACCCTGGCCTGGGCCCACAATCGCAAGGCCGCGCGGATCGGAAGCGGGCGGGTCTTCCTCGCTGCCGCTGCACTGTACGCGCTGGTCCGGCTCGGCATCGAGAACCTGCGCGGCGACGAGGCCCGCGGCATCATCGCCGGGATGTCGAGCGGCCAACTGTTCGCGCTCGCGCTGTTGGTCGCGATCGGGATATCGATGGTGCGGCGCGCCCGCCCGCGCATCGCGGCCCCCTGAGCCCGGCGGCGACGCCACCATTTCGATGAGTTGTCGTGCGCCGGTCGGCGGGGTGCGTCGTTCTGGGGATGCACCCCCAAGGAGACGCCCCATGAACCACCGGATCCAGAAGCTCTACAACGTCCTCGTCGTCGGCGGTGCGCTCGCCGCCGCTGCCTGCGGTCACGCGCCGCCCGCCGTACGCGCGCCCACCGAAGCGCCGGCCGCCGCGGCC
>JAYVSF010000811.1:0-6457 GCA_043775605.1 Myxococcales bacterium | reverse complement strand
GTCGGCGATGAGCGATTCCTCGACGGGACGGAGCCGCTCGTGGAGGCCCCAGCGGAAGAGGTAGGGGCCGGCGGCGAGGGAGTCGGTGGCGAAGCCGGCGTCGGCGAGGACGGCAGCGACGGCGGACCAGGGCCGGACGTGCGCGGCCATCTTGACGCGCCAGTCGGCGACGAACACGTCGAAGTCGAGGGGGAAGTCGTGGTCGTCGGCGCGCAGGCCGACCGCGGCGAGGGCGTGACGCTGATGGAACCACCACCGCAGCGTCGGCTCGTGATCCATCAGCGCGAGGTCGAACTCGCGCACCGCCATCACGGTGCCGGGGCGGGACAGACGGCGCAGCGCGGCGGCGGTACCGGCTGGATCGCGGAGATGGTGGAGCGAGACGCTCGCGAACAGGACGTCGAACGGCGCGGCGTCGAGCTCCGCGAACGGCGCGACGACGATGCCAGGGCCGGGCTCGGCGTGAGGGTCGACGCCGGTCGCGTCGACGCCGGCCGCCTGCGCGCGGCGGACGACCTCGCCGTCGCCACAGCCGATCTCGAGCACCCGCGCGCCGGGCGCGGCGAGGCCGGTGATCCAGCGGATCATGTCGTCGAGATCGTCGGCATAGAAGCTCTGCGGCTGACCCATGCGATGCTCGTACCACGGCGGCCCGGGCGCGAACCGAGGTCCTCGGCGACGCCGACGTGCGAGCTGGCTCACGGCCGGACTGGGCGTGCGCGGCGCGGCCGGGTCAGCGATCACCGTCGTTCACCGACCAGAACGACCGGCCGGTGTGGTGGCGGTCGATGAAGTAGTGATGGTTCCGCGACCGGATCGCGTCGATCGCCGCGGCGGCGTCGGCGACGGTGCGCGGATCGCGATGCGCGACCAGCGGCTCGAGCGCGGGCAGCGCGTCCGCGCGCTGGGCATAGGCGAGCAACCCGCAGGCCCGGTAGCGCACCATGTACGAGCGATCGCGACAGCCGAGCAAGCCGAGCTGGAACGCGGGCTCGCTGACGCGAGCGTGGCGCACCGCGTGGAACACCAGCGCGGTGCGGCCCTCCCAGGTCCGGACGGTCGGGAACGCCGCGAGCAGGTGAGGGACGACCGCGACGCCGAGCGGCCGCAGCTCCGCCCACGCCGCCTCGGCGTCGGCCGCGCACCGGGTGTCGAGCCGCGCCACCGCGGCCGAGATGGTGCCGTCGTCCACGCCCGCAGGATACCTCGCGGCGGGTCAATCGTCGTCGCGGGGCGTGCCGCGATCGGGGTCGCCGGCCGGCAGCGAGCCGAGCCGGCCGTCGCCGAGCGTCTTGCCAGCGCTGCCGTCGCGCAAGGCCCGGGCCTCGCGCCGATCGCGCTTCCTGGCGTCGCGCCCAGACTCGCCGGGCAGGCGGGTCTCGATCGACACGCCGCCGAACATGGCGAAGCCGGTGATGCGCAGCACCGGTCGATCGGGATCGGCCGAGCGCGGCGCCCGGTGGACCTCCTCGAAGCCGCCGAAGATCGCGCTGGCGTCGCACTCGACCGCGAGGTGGGGTGGGACGATCAGCGACACCCCGCCGAACACCGCGGTGATCTTCAGCTCGGTGACGCCGGGCGCCAGCTCGGCCTCGCGGAAGTCGAGGTCGGCGCCGCCGAAGGTCGCGATGATGCGGAGGTGGCGCGGGCAGGTCCACCGGCCCTTGCGCTGCACGCCGCCGAAGATCGCGAGCTTCCGGCTGCGCTGCGGCCAGGTCGCGAGCCGGGCCTCGTCGGGCCGGATCATCAGCTCGGTGGTGGTCCGGATCTCGGACGGCAGCGCCGGCAGATCGGCGACCAGGACGTCGAGCGCGGCCACGGTGTCGGCCTGCTGCGCGAGCGTGAGCCGGTGGTCGAGCTCGTCGATGTCGAAGGCGTCGCGGGCGAACTGCTCGGTCAGGACCGAGATGACCTGCTCGCGGCGATCGCGCAGCGCGACCAGGGCGGCCGGGCTCGAAGCAGGATCACTCACGCCGCCACCTTGCCACGTTCATCCGGTGTAGCGCAGCCAGCGCCACAGCTCGCGCAAGCTGGGCCGCTTGCCGAGCATCAGGATGCCGGTGCGGTAGATCCGCCCGGCCAGCACCGCGATCAGCGCGGTCGCGAGGGTGAGCAGCGCGAGGGACACCAGCAGGCTCGTGATCGACGCGCCGCCCAGCATCCAGCGCATCGGCATCAGCACCGGCGACGACAGCGGGATCATCGTGAAGATCTCGGCGGCCAGGCCGCGCGGGTGGCTCGACACCACCGACATCGACGCCATCGGAATGACCAGCATCATCACCACCGGCGTCTGCGCCTGCTGGGCCTCCTGATCGCTCGACACCATCGCGCCGATCGACGCGAACAGCGACGCGTACAGGAAGTAGCCGAGCAGGAAGTAGGCGAGGATCACGACGACGTCGAGCGCGGCCAGCGGCGGCACGCTCCAGTCGCTGGCGCTGACCCCGAACACGCCGAGGATCGTGCTGCGATAGGTCATCGTCACCACCGCCATCGCCACCCACAGCCCGAGCTGGACCAGGCCGACCGAGCCGACCCCGAGGATCTTGCCGACCATCAGCGGGCGCGGCTTGGCCGCCGCCGCCATGATCTCGACCACCCGGTTGGTCTTCTCCTGGACCACGCTGCGCATGACGTTCGACGCGTACAGCACGATCGCCATGTAGAGGACGATCAGCACCGCGTAGCTGATGATCAGCAGCGCGGCGCCCGACGTCCCCGGGCCCTCGCCGGTGGTGTGGCGGACGTCGAGGTTGATCGGGCCGAGCACCGCGGCCAGCTTGTCGGGCGGCAGGCCGGCGTCGACCGCACGCACGGTCTGGACCGCGGTGGTCACCGCCGTGTACAGCGTGATCATCGCCTTCTGGCTGGTGGCGTTGTCGCCCTGGTAGTCGAGCTTGGCCCCGAGTTGCAGGCCGTCGGCCGGGATGGTCAGGAAGCCCTCGATCGTGCCGTCGGCGATGCGGCCGAGCAGCGTCGCTTCGCTGGTGTCGGTCGGCACCACCTCGGCCTTCCAGTGCATCACCTGCAGGGCCTGACCGATCGGCTCGCCGAGCTTGCCGGAGCGGTCGACGATCTGGACCTTGGCGCTGTCGTCGAGCGACGTCGCCAGGATCACCGGCAGCACCATCATGCCGATCATCAGGATCGGCCCCAGCAACGTGACGACGATGAACCACGGCGTCCGCACCCGCTCGATGAACTCGCGCCGGGCGATCACGAGCCAGTCGGGCCGCCCCGCGCGCCTCCGGGCGGCGATCATGCCGCCCTCGTGGTGACCGCCGCGATCACGCCGCGTGCTCCTCGGACCGGGCCGCGACCTCGGCCTCGTGACGGCCGACCCGCTCGACGAAGATCTGGTGCAAGCTAGGGATGACCCGCTCGAAGCGACGCAGCTCGACTCCGGCCCCGATCAGCGCGACCAGCAGCCGCTGGCTGTCGACGCCGCCAGCCAGCACGACCTGGACGTCGAGCGCCGGGCCGCCGTCGACCACGTTCGCGGGCTCGCTCGCGTCGCACAGCGCGCGATCGGCCAGCACCGGCGCCGCCCGGCCGACGTCGGCGGCGACCGCGAACCCGAGCGCGACCCGACCATGGGCCGCGGCGTCGCGCTTGACGTCGGCCAGCCGGCCGTCGAGCACCTTGCGGCCGCGCGCGATGATGCAGACGTGCTCGCAGATCTGCTCGGCCTGCTCCATCAGGTGGGTCGAGAACAGCACCGTGTGCCCGGCCGCGCACTGCTCGCGCACGACCTCGCGCAGGACGTCGGCGTTGATCGGATCGAGCCCGCTCCACGGCTCGTCGAGGATGACCAGCTCGGGCTCGTGGATCAGCGCGGCCGCGAACTGGACCTTCTGCTGCATGCCCTTGGACAGATCCTGGACCTTGTTGCCGTGCCACGCGGCCAGGCCGAGGCGATCGAGCCAGCGCTTGCCGCGAGCGGTGGCGTCGCGGGCGGTGAGGCCGCGCAGCTCGCCCATGAACGCCACCATCTCGAGCACCCGCATCTTCGGGTACAGGCCGCGCTCCTCGGGCAGGAAGCCGACGTGGGGCGCGGCGTCGCGGCCCGGCCGCAGTCCGCCGAGCAGCTCGATCGCGCCCTGATCGGGGGCGATGATGTCGTTGAGCATCCGCAGGATGGTCGACTTGCCGGCGCCGTTGGGCCCGAGCACGCCGTAGATGCTGGCGGTCGGGACCGTGAAGCTGACGTCGTCGACCGCGAGGTGGTTGCCGAAGCGCTTGCTGACGCCGTCGACCCGGACCGCCACCGGCCCGATGTCGGGGCGACCGCTCGCGCCGCTCACGCGACGTCTCCCGGCCCGCTCGCGGCCGGCGCGCCGACCAGCTCGAGCACCGCCATCCGCACCGCCACGCCCCACGCGACCTGCTCGAGGATCACGGCGCGCGCGCTGTCGGCGACGTCGGCGGCCAGCTCGATGCCGCGGTTGACCGGCCCCGGGTGCATGACGATCGCGTCGGGCTTGGCCCAGGCCAGCGTCCGCTCCGATAGACCGTAGGTCCGGGCCAGCTCGCGGGCGTTGGGGAAGCGCGGCGCCTCGCCGACAGTGCGCTCGGTCTGGACCCGCAGCATCATCACGACGTCGGCGCCCTCGAGCGCCTCCTCGAGCCGGGTGGTGACCCGGGTCCGCGCCGCCGAGACCTCGCCGCCGATCTCGGCGATGCCGATCGGCAGCAGCGTGCGCGGCCCGCACAGCCGGACCCGCGCGCCGAGCAGCGTGAGCGCGAGGATGTTGGAGCGCGCGACCCGCGAGTGGGCGACGTCGCCGACGATCGCGACCTCGACGCCCTCGATCGAGCCGTGCTGGCCCTTGTGCCGGCGGATGGTCGCGGCGTCGAGCAGGGCCTGGGTCGGGTGCTCGTGCTGGCCGTCGCCGGCGTTGACCACCGCGCACCGCAGGTGGCGGGCCAGGACGTGGGGCGCGCCGCCGGCCGCGTGCCGGACCACGACCACGTCGGGCGCCATCGCGTCGAGGTTGCGGGCGGTGTCGAGCAGGGTCTCGCCCTTGCTGGTCGAGCTCGCCGACGGGCTGATGTTGACCGCGTCGGCGCCGAGCCGCTTGGCCGCCAGCTCGAACGACGTCCGGGTCCGGGTCGAGGCCTCGAAGAACAGGTTGATCACCGTGCGGCCGCGCAGCGTGGTCAGCTTCTTGACCGGATCGCGCGCGACCGCCTGGTAGTGCTCGGCGCGGTCGATGATGGCGACGAGGTCGGCCTTCGCCAGCTCGGCGATCCCGAGCAGGTGTCGGTGCGGAAAGCTGCGAGCACCGTCGACCACGTCCCGAGCTAATCCTGGGCCGACGTCACGGTCAAGCCGGCGCCGGTGGTATCGTGGCTGGGCCGATGCCGCCCCGCGATCGCTCCGGCACCGTCGTCGACGGTCGCTATCACCTCGAGGCGCGGATCGGGCGCGGCGCCAGCGCCGAGGTCTATCGCGCGACCGACGGCGAGACCGGCGGCGCGGTCGCGATCAAGATCCTGCGCGGCGCCGACACCCGCGACGACGAGTCGGCGGCTCGCTTCCAGCGCGAGGCCGAGGTCCAGGCAATGGTCCGCCACCACAACGTCGCCGGCCTGTACGGCAACGGGATGACCGAGGCCGCCGAGCCCTACCTGGTGGTCGAGTTGCTGCGCGGCGCCTCGCTGCGCGATCGGCTGCGCGAGCGCGGCGCGGTCAGCGCGTCGACGGCGGTGACCTACATCTGGCAGACCCTGCAGGGCCTGGCCGCGGTCCACGCCCGCGGCATCCTCCACCGCGATCTCAAGCCGGCCAACCTCATGCTCGAGCCGTCGCCGGGCCCGGTCGAGCGGGTCGTGCTGATCGACTTCGGCTTCGCCGCGTTCGAGGGCGGCAAGTCGCTGACCCGGCGCGGCCACGTCGTCGGCAGCCTGACCTACCTCGCGCCCGAGCGCCTGCGCGGCGAGACCGCCGATCCCCGCAGCGACCTGTACGCGGTCGGCGTGATCTTCCACGAACTCCTGGCCGGGGCCCCGCCGTTCGACGGCGAGGACGACTTCGACATCATCACCGCCCACCTCGGCGATGATCCGCCCGACCTGGTCACCGTCGCCCCGATGCCGCCGCCGGCCGCGGTCTGCGCGATCGTGCGGCGCGCGCTGGCCAAGGATCGCGCGGCCCGCTTCGCCGACGCCGCCGCCATGGCCGACGCGGTCGCCGAGTGCGCGGGCTCGTTGCCGCCGCCCGCCGGTCCTTGAATCGTCCACCGTGGATGTGGGCGTCCGCCGTGGACGTCCAGCGTTGACCTCACCGGACGTGGACGTTGACCTCTCTCGATTGATCACAAGTCGGCGGCCTCCTCGCAGGCGCAACGTGGACGTGGGCGTGCGTTGGCGTTGACGTGGTCGTTGACGTGGACCTGGTCAACCGGCCGTCGACCAACGTCCGAGAGATCCGAGATCGGTTACAAGTCAACCG
>JAYVSF010000810.1:0-10126 GCA_043775605.1 Myxococcales bacterium | reverse complement strand
CAAGGTCACCGCCATGGAGCCCGACGCGATGGCCCAAGCGATCGGCCGCCTGCGCGACCGGTGGCAGACCCCGTACTTCTTCTTCGCCGATGACCTCTTCAACATCAGTCGCAAGCGCGCGGTGGAGATGGCCGAGGCGTTCGTGCGCGCCGATCTCAAGATCATGTGGTCCGATTGCGCCTACGGAAAGCACCTCAAGCAGGAAGACCTGCAGCTCTTCCGCAAAGCCGGCGCCGCGCGGCTCGTCTGGGGGCTCGAGACGGGCAGCCGCCGCATCCAGCAAATCATCCACAAGGGCATCGACATCGACGAGCTGGCGCGGATCCTCGAGTGGTCGCACGAGGCCGGCATCTACAACTCGCTCGAGGTGGTCGCCGGGTTCCCCTCCGAGACCGACGAGGACATCGAGGCGACGGTGCAGATGCTCCACCGCCTGCGGCCGTGGGTCGATCAGATGTACTTGAACCCGTTCTCGCTGATCACCGGCAGCATGATGCACAAGGAGCCCGAGAAGTACGGCCTCACCAACGTGCAGCCGGTGGCGACGATCTTCCAGCGCAACCCCGATCAGGTCTACTCGTGGATCCAGCGGTTCACGTTCGACGAGGTCGGCGGCCTGCCGTGGAAGGACAAGATCAAGCAGATCGAGCGCAGCTACCGCCGGGTCCACGAGACCCAGCTCGAGCTTGGCCTCGGCGGCCACGACATCCACACGATGTTCCAGCGCTACGCCAAGTACGGCGAGAAGAAGCTGGTCAACGACTTCCAGACCAGCCGTCAGCAACAGGGCTGGGACTACTTCGGGCGTGACGGCCAGCGCGGCCACAGCCCGCTCAAGTCGGTCGTGCACGGCGACCTCAGCAAGTAGCGCGCGCAGCGATCGAGGCAGTCGAGATGGCGGAGTACGCAGAGCAGCCGGTGGTGGTGCCGGCGGTGCAGGCGGTGGCGAGCGGCGAGCGGCCGCCGGCGTCGTACGCCGAGCTGGCGGCGGCGATCGCGCCCTATCGCGAGCGGCTACTCGCGCACCCGGTGTACCCGCGGCTCGACAGCATGCGCGCGATCCGCACGTTCATGGAGCACCACTGCTACGCGGTGATGGACTTCATGTGCCTGCTCAAGAGCCTGCAGCAGCGGCTGACCGTGGTCGCGGTGCCGTGGTTCCCGCCGGCCGATCCGGCGGCGGCCCGCTTCATCAACGAGATCGTCCTCGGCGAGGAGTGCGACATCGCACCCGGCGGCGGCTACATCAGCCACTACGAGCTGTACGTGGCGGCGATGCGCGAGGCCGGCGCCGACGCCGACCGGGTCGAGCACCTGGTCGAGCTGGTCCGCAACCACCAGCACTACCGACGGGCGATGACCCGGGCCAAGGTCCCGGCGCCGGCGGCGGCGTTCGTCATGGACAGCATGTCGGTGTGCCTGACCGGCAAGAACCACGAGCTCGCGGCCTACTTCCTGTTCGGGCGCGAGAACCTCATCCCCGACATGTTCCGCCGCATCGTCGAGCAGCTCCGGGCCTCGGGCGAGGTCGGGCTCGACGGCCTCATCTACTACCTCGATCGCCACATCCTGATCGACGAGGGCGAGCACGGCCCGGCCGCCGAGCGGCTGCTCACCACCCTGGTCGCCGACGAGCCGCGGCGCTGGGCCGAGGCCTGGCGGGCCGCGATCCGCGCGGTCACCGCCCGGCTCAAGCTGTGGGACGCCATCGCGCTGGCGCTGCCGCCGGCCCGCGCCTGATATCGCGTTAGCGTGGCAGCGGGCGCGGCTCCACGCGCGTCGTCAGCGTCATCTCATCGTATTCAAAATATAGATGACTAAGTCCATGAAGTGGACATAATATACACATAGTGGAATCTTATGAAGAGGCGCTCCTGACCCTCGGCGCTCGGGTTCGAGCGTTGCGGATCGCTCGCGAACTGCAACAGCGGGACGTGGCGGCGCGAGCCGGTGTGTCACCGGGCACGGTGATCCGCTTCGAGCAGACTGGACGGGCGTCGCTCGACAGCGCGCTCCGCATCGCCTACGTGCTGGGTGCGGAAGCGGGCTTCGAGCGGCTGTTCGAGGCGCCGACGTATCGCACGCTCGACGAGGCCCTCGCCCGGCCGGTACAGCGCCAGCGGGTGCGGAGGCGACGATGAAGCCGACCCCGGTGACGCGGCTGGCGGTGTCGTACGAACCGGAGGAAGGGCGCTCGATCCGGGTCGGGCGCCTCGCGACCCGCGACCACCGGATCCTGTTCGAGTACGATCCGACGTTCATCGCAAGCGGCGTCGAACTGTCTCCATTCAAGCTACCGCGCCGGCCGGGCGTGGTGATCGGCGATCCCCGGGTCTTCGACGGATTGATGGGCCTGTTCGAGGACAGCTTGCCGGACGGCTGGGGCCGGCTGCTCATCGATCGACGCGCGGCGAAGGCGGGGATCTCGGCGGCGGCGCTCGGCCCGCTCGATCGCCTGGCCCTGGTCGGCGCACGCTCGATGGGCGCCTTGGTCTACGAGCCCGAGGTCGAGCTCGAGCCGCCGAGCGTGGTGAGCCTGCCGGCGATCGCCGCCGATGTCGCCACGGTGCTCGCCGACTCCAAGGTGGATGACCTCGATCGCTTGATCGCCCTCGGTGGCTCGCCGCAGGGCGCCCGGCCCAAGGTGCTGGTCCAGGCCTCGGCCGACGGCTCGATCATCTACGGCGATCGCGCCAACCGCCCGGACTGCATCCCGTACCTGATCAAGTTCGCGGCCCGCAGCGACGAGCGGCACGCCGGGACCCTCGAGCACGTGTATGCGCGGATGGCGGCCGCCGCCGGACTCGACGTTCCGGGAACGACGATGCTGGGGCGAACCGGGCGCCACCCGGGCTACTTCGCGAGCCGTCGCTTCGACCGCGATGGCCGGCGCAAGATTCACATGCACACCGTCGCGGGGCTCCTGCACGCGCCGCACACCTATCCGTCGATGACCTACCGCGACCTCCTGGTCGCGACCCGCCAGTTGACCCGCGACGAACGGGCGGTGAGCGAGCTGTTCCGGCGGGCGTGCTTCAACGTGTTCGCCCACAACCGCGACGATCACACCCGCAACTTTGCGTTCCTGATGGACGAGCGCGGCGGGTGGCGTCCGAGCCCAGCGTACGATCTCACCTACTCCGACGGTCCCGGCGGCGAGCACGCGATGCTGGTGGGCGGCGCCGCCGTCGACCCCGGCGAGCGCGAGCTGCTCGAGCTGGCGACCGCGACGAGTGTCCGGAACGCGGACACCGTGATCGCGGCGGTTCGCGACGCCGTGGCCGGGTTTCATCGCCACGCCGACGAGGCGGGACTGCCGCGCGCCGTGACGTCCCGGATCGCTCACGTCCTCGGTGTGGTCGCTCGGGTACCGCCGCCGACCCGCCGACCGCGGCGGTGAGCCGGGGCAGCCGAGGCCGAAGCCACGCCAGAATCAACCCTGTGTCATCGATCGATCGGCCCGGCACAGAGGCACCGACCGCGCCAACCCGATCTGTACGGAACGAGACCTCGCCGAGCCGTCACCTCGTCGTTATGGGTAACCCTCTCAGGGCAAAGGGACGATGACGTAGGTCGGGCCGTTGCTGCCGCAGTTGTGGCCCTGCGCCCACGCGCCGAGCTCGACCACCACCTTCTTGCTCGGTGCATCGAGGTGGAGCGCGCGCAGGTAGGGCAGGTCGCCGGGGCAGTGCTCGTCGGCGTGCGGGCTGGGCTTGGGCAGCTCGCGGCCGAGGTCGTGGGTCGCCACCGGCGTGCCCGCGCGGTTGATGACGAGGCGCCTGCGGCCGAGGTCGTAGGTGAACGTGAGGTCGCCGCTGACCAGCGACTCGACCGGCGCGGGCGGGCCGACGTCGGCGCGCCCGACCGTGACCAGCGCGCCGTAGGTGCCGGCGCCGAGCCAGGCGTTGGCCTGCGCCACGCGGTCGCGGACCTTGGCGGCGAGCGCGGTCTCGAGATCGAACGTGCCGGCCTGATCGTCGCCGGTCTCGGCCGCGCTGGTCTCGCTGGCGTCGGCGAGGTGGACGTCGTTCTTGACGTGGCCGGTCTCGCCGTCGAGCACCAGGAAGCGGAGGTCGAGGTAGCCGCGGCCGCCGTCGTCGGCGAGCGCGGTCGCCACCACCTCGCTGCCGTCGGCCTTGATCGCCGGCAGCCCGGGCTGGGCGAAGCCGCCGTACTGCAGATCCTTGATCTGGATACCGAGCGCGCCGACCGCCGGGGTCAGCGGGGCGGTGGCGTCGACGCCCGGCGCGGTCGGTGGCGCGGCGTCCGTGGGCGTCGGCGCGATCGCGGCGTCGTGTAGCACCGGGGTGGCCTTCGCCGCCGGCTTCGCGTGATCCTTGCAGCCGAGCGTCAAGCACGTCATCAACGCCGCGGTCCACCGAGCGGTGCGCATCGGGCGCTCATAGCACGGCCGGGCTCGGCCGCGCCGGCGGTCAGGCCGGGCCGCAGGCCGGCACCAGGTCGCGCCCGGCGAAGAACTCGTCGATCAGCGCCTGCCAGGCCCGCGCGTTTTCGGGTGGGCCGCACTTGAACGCCGGCCGACGCAGCCCGCCGCGATCGAGCATCTCCGACTGCTCGTGCCAGTAGCGGACCGCGAGCTCGGCGCCGTACTCGTTGACGCTGTCGCCGTTGCCGGGCTGGAACGCGTAGTAGGTGCCGGTGGCCTTGACCTTGGTCGTGCCCGGCGCGTACGGCGCCAGGCAGCGCGAGTCGACGCCGCAGCGAGCGACGATCGCGGCGTAGTCGGTCGCCAGCGCCCGCCCCGACCAGCCGCCGTGCGCGGCGTCGTTGTCGTGGAAGAGCTCGTGGAACATCGTCTCCTGCACCCGTGCGGCGCCGGTCATCAGCGAGCCGTGGACGTTGTACTCGACCATCCAGTCGATCGCGTACGCGCTCGGCGTGCGCTTGCCGACCGAGCGCACGAAGCGGAGCCGCAGCCCGCGCCAGCGATAGGTCGGCGGCGCGTGATCGCGGTGCAGGCGGGCGAAGAAGGCGTCGAACGAGCGCAGCGCGGCGGCGGCCCACTGCAGGTGCTGGCGATAGCGGCCGGTCGGCAGCTGCGGCACCAGCGTGATCATCCCGCGGTAGCCGCCGTCCATCACCTCGCGCGGGCCGACCCCGGCGACATCGCCGCGGTCGTGCCACAGGGCCAGCGCGATCGCCCGCGCCTTCGGGTCGCGCCGGTACGCCTGCGCGAGCAGGCACGGGACGTCGGCGCAGGCCTCGGCGGTCGGCAACAGCGCGGCGGCCTGCTCGACGGTGATCGCGGGGACGACCTCGTCGTCGGCGCGGGCCGGCGTCGCGCCGTTCGCCACGCCCAGCAGGCCGAGGACCAGACACCCGCGTCGCATCGCGCGAGTGTAGCGCGCGGCCGGCCGCGCTACTTCGCGATCGCGGTCGCGGTCGCGGTCACCGTCGCGGCACCGCCGGCGAGGCGTGCGGCCCTGTCGATCAACCCGACCAGCTCGGCCCGGAGCGGATCGCTGCCCGCGCCCGACGACGCCAGGGCGCGGGCCGTGGCCCAGGTCAAGGCACCCCGGTTCTCCGAGTCGCGCAGCAGCATGCCGAAGCCGGCGACGCCGACGGCGAAGCGCAGGTCGTTCGACGCGTCGTCGAGCGCCTCGCTACCCAAGCTCGCGGTCGCCGTCAGCTCCTCGGACGTCGCACGACCCGGCCGCTTGAAGCGGATGTGCACGGTCAACAGCTCGCCGGTGAGGCTGGCGTCGGTCAGCCCGCGGCCGGTCTGGTACTTGAGCGCGCCGGTGGTCGCGGCGCCGCGCGCGGTCGGGGTCAGCTCGTACAGCGCGGTCACGGTCTGACCGACGCCGAGCTCGGCGGCGTCCTTCTTGTCGTCGGTGAAGTCCTGGTCGTTCAGCAGCCGGTTCTCGTAGCCGATGAGCCGGTAGCTCGCGACCTGGGCCGGGTTGAACTCGACCTGGACCTTGACGTCGTTCGCCAGCGCGATCAGCGTGCCGGCCGACTCGGTGCCCAGCGACTTGCGGGCCTCCTCGATCGAGTCGATGTAGCCGTAGTTGCCGTTGCCGTGCGCGGCCAGCTTCTCCATCGTGCTGTCCTTGAGGTTGCCCATGCCGAAGCCGAGCACCGTCAGGTACACGCCCGACGCGCGCTGGGCCTCGATCAGCCGGACCAGCGAGCCCTGATCGGTGACGCCAACATTGAAGTCACCGTCGGTGCACAAAATCACGCGGTTGATGCCGTGGGCGTCGAAGCTGGCCCGCGCGAGCTGATAGGCCAGCTCGATGCCGCCGGCGCCGTTGGTCGAGCCGCCCGACTCGAGGCCGGTCAGCGCGTTCCTGATCGCGCCACGGTCCTCGCCCGAGGTCGGCGGCAACATCACACCCGCCGTGCCGGCGTAGCTGACGATCGCGACGTGATCGCGCGGGCCGAGGGTGTCGGCCAGCATCGCCAGCGAGCGCTGCAAGAGCGGCAGCTTGTTCTCGTCGCTCATCGACCCCGAGGTGTCGACCAGGAACACCAGGTTGCGCGGCGGCAGCTCGGCGGCGGCGAGGTCCTTGGCCTTGAGCCCGATGCGCGCGATCAGCCGCTCGGAGTGGAACGGCGACGGCGCGACCTCGGTGGTCACCGCCACTGGCGCGTCGCCGGTCGGCGCGGGGTAGGCGTAGCGGTAGTAATTGACCAGCTCCTCGATCCGCACCGCGTCGGCCGGCGGCAGCGTGCCGCTGCGCAGCATCCGGCGGACGTTCGACAAGGACGCGGTGTCGACGTCGATCGAGAAGGTCGACAGCGGGGCCTGGGCCACGCTGAGCTCGGGGTTGTCGGCGCGGTGCTCGTACTCCTCGACCGGCATCGCCTCGGGGCTCGGCGCCATCGTCGGCGACGGCGCCATCGCCATCGGCCGCGCCGGCGCGTACTTGTAGGCGTGGCTGCCGTACGGCCCGCTGCAGCCGCCAAGGGCGGCGGCGAGCAGGGCGGCGGCGACGGTGGCGGCCAAGGGCGAGCGGTGCGAGCGAGCGGCGAACATGCGAGCCTTTCCGCCGCGATCGCTCGCGGCACACCCGTTCAACGCCGGCGCCGACCCGGGCTTACAGCGCCGCGCGCGATCACGAACGTCGTGATCTGCTCGATGACCGCGACCGACCGCGACCAGCCGCTACACTCCTGACCCACCATGACCACCGAGTCGTTGCGCCACGTCGAGGCCAATGGCCTGCGCTTCGCGTACCTCGAGGCCGGCGCGGGCCCGCTCGTCCTGATGCTGCACGGCTTCCCCGACACCGCGCGGTCCTGGGATCACGCGCGCGCGGCGGTCGCGGCCCGGGGCTTCCGCGCGGTCAGCCCGTGGATGCGCGGCTACTCGCCGACCGCGATCCCGGCGCGCGACGCCGACGCCGAGACCCTGGGCCGCGACGTCCTCGGGCTGATCACCGCGCTCGGCGCCGAGACCGCGATCGTCGTCGGCCACGACTGGGGCGCGCTCGCCGCCCACGCCGCGGCCGCGCTCGAGCCGGCGCGGATCAGCAAGCTAGTCACCATCGCCATTCCTCACCCGGCCACGTGGCGGACGACCCCGCGCAAGGGCTGGCGCGTGCGTCATTTCCTCGCCTACAAGCTGAGCGGCGCCGCCCGCCGGTTCGTCCGCGACGACTTCGCCGGGCTGACCGCAATCTACCGGCGCTGGTCGCCGACCTGGCAGCCCGGCCCCGACGAGCTCGCGCCGGTGCGCGCCTGCTTCGCCGACCCCGCCAGCCTCGCCGCCGCGTTCGGCTACTACCGCGCCATGCAGCTCCGCCCGCCGCGCTTCCTGCGCAGGGCGATCGCGGTGCCGACCGTGGCCTTCGGCGGCCAGGACGATCCGATGGCGACCGCCGACGACTACCGCCACGCCGGCCGCGGGTTCACCGGCGACTACACGATCGAGGCGATGCCCGGCGGCCACTTCATGCACCGCGAGCACCCCGACGTCTTCGCCGAGCGCCTGCTCCGCCACCTGTGACTCGACCCGCGCCGAGCCCGCCGCGCGGCTACTGGCCGGTCCGCTTGCGGAACACCATCACGAAGCGATCGCTGGTGCCGCGCTTGTCGCCGGCCGCCGGCGGCGACGCGTTCCAGTCGCGGGTGTCGGCCTTGTTCTCGAGTAGCGTGCTGGTGCGGTCGAGGATGAAGCCCGACTGCTCGACCTCGGTCTGCACGAACTTGGCGTCGATCCGGTGCAGCTCCTTGGCGGCGTCGGGGCCGGTGCCGTCCTTCGCCGAGTGATCGATGATCGCGAACATGCCGCCCGGCCGCAGCGCCTTCCAGATCCCGCTGTTCATGGCCGTGCGGTCGACGCCGGCGGCGACGGTGTCGTGATAGACGAGGTGCATCACGACCATGTCGAGGTCCTTGGCCTCGGGCGGCAGCGGGTCGTTCAGCGGGCGGTCGACCCGGACCAGCCACGCCATCTTGAGCCGGGCCAGCCGCTCGCTCCACGGCTTCTCGGCGAACTGGGCGAGGATCTCCGGCGTGTTCTGGGCCCAGACCGCGCCTTCGGGGCCGACCACGCGGGCCAGCAGCTCCGCCATGTAGCCGCCGCCAGCGAAGATCTCGGCGACCTTCATGCCGCGGCCGATGCCGAGGAAGTTGATGAGCTCGACCGGCTTGCGCCCGGCGTCGAGCGCCTTGTCCTCGGCCGGGCGATCGGCCGCCGCGATGGCCTCGTCCGGCGTGGTCGAGCGGATGACGTTCGGTGGCGGCTTCGGCGGCTTCGCGGCCGAGCCGGCCGTCGACCCGGCCGTCGACCCCGCGGTCGAGCCGGAGCCCGCTGTCGAGCCCGCTGCGGCCTTGTGACTCTTCTTGCCGCACGCGCCGGCGCTCAGGGCGAGCGCGACCGCGAGGGCGGTGGTGATCGTGGAGAACTTGCCTGGTGCGTCCCGCATGGCGCCGTTCCTACCACACCGCGGCCACGGTGCGACGTCAGCGCGCACCGCTCGGGGGTTCCAAGAGCCCCACTCGAACCTCCCCGCGTGACCCCGGGGCCCGCAGAGTCATTGTAAATCGCTCGCCGAAGCTCGCTAGGGAGCCATCGCAGCCTCGACGGTCGCCAGCGCGGACGCGACCCGGGGCGACGGCGCCAGCAGGTACGGCTCCTTGAGCACCCGGACCCGGCCGTGGGCGACCGCCGGCACCGTCGCCATCGTCTGCCACACCCGCTGCGCGTCGGCCGGGTCGGCGGCGTACGACACGTCGAGGATGACGTCGGCGTTCGACCGCAGGACGTCCTCGGGCGCCAGCTTGGGATAGCGCAGCGGCGACGCGGCCAGCACGTTCTCGGCGCCGGTGATGGCCACCAGCTCGTCGAGCCAGCTGCCCGCCCCTGCCGCCACCATGCCGCCCAGGCCACCGGCCTCGCGGTCGATGACGATCAGCACCCGCAGGCCCGCGCCCCGCCGGCGCGCCCGGGCCCCGTCGATCGCCAGCTCGATCTCCTGGATCCGCGCCCGGGCCTCGGCCTCGAGCCCCAGCCGCGCGCCGACCCTGGCGAACGCGGTCTCGAGGTCGGGCAGCGCGTGCATCGGCGCCGCCACTACCTCGATCCCGACGTCGTGCAGCGAGCTGGTGATGTCGGCATGGACGTCGTCCGCGATCACCACCTGGGGCCGGGCCCGCAGGATGGCCTCGAGGTGGGGCTGGAGAAAGCTGCCGACCCGGGGCAGCTTGGTGACCTCGGGCGGATAGCTCGAGTAGTCGTCGACCGCGACCAGCCGGTCGGTCGCGCCCAGCGCCGCCACCAGCTCGGTCGCGCTGGGCGTGAGCGTCACGATGCGCGTGACCACACCCCCAGCGGGTGAACGCCGCCGGCAGCCGCTCAGCAGCGCCAGCGCGACGATCAGCGCGATGAAGGAGCCTCGACGCACGCCTGGAGCGGGGCTCCACGTGGGTTCCAGGACCGCCCGCCAGGACGCATGCGACGTCCCGGAACGAAACCCTCTCTTCCACCGCAATCCGGAGCCTGCGGCAATTTTTTTCACGCGAGAGATCTCCTCATGACGCATTGCGTTGTCGAGTTGCTGTGAACAGCGCCCGGTCACTTCACAGGCGTCGCCAATCGCTCGTACTCTCGGACCTTTCGGATCGTGTATCCACAGGAAGCAGCCGCAATCCACAG
>JAYVSF010000809.1:0-6411 GCA_043775605.1 Myxococcales bacterium | reverse complement strand
CGCCGCGGCGGTAGCCGGCCGCCGACACCAGCGTGATCCAGTGGCCGACGCCGGCGGCCGCGCTCTGCTCGAGCAGCCGCGGCAGCTCGGCGTGGTTGTCGGCCATCAGCACGGTCATCACGTGGACCGCCCGGCCACCGGCGGGCGCGGCCCGGCGCAGGTGCTCGACCGCGGCCCAGGCTCGCCGGGTGGCGCCGGCCTGACCGCGGCGGGTGTCGTGGCGGGCCTCGTCGGCGTAGTCGATCGAGATGCCGACCTGGGCGACGCCGGCGTCGTAGATCTGCCGGGCCAGCTCCGCGGTCATGAACCAGCCGTTGGAGTAGAGGACGACGACGTGGCGGCGGGCAAACGCGCGCAGGATGTCGATCAAATCCTTGCGGACCGTGGGCTCGCCGCCCTCGACCGAGACCAGGAACGTGCCGAGGTCGTCGAGCTCGCCAGCCAGGCGCTGGTAGTCGGCGGTGGTCAGCTCCTGCGCCGGTGGCACGCCGTTGGGCCAGAAGTCGCAGAAGTCGCAGGTCATGTTGCAGCGGTTGGTGACCTGCAAGAGGACCTGGAACGGGCGGCGACGGGCGAGGCCGAGCGCGAAGCGGGCGTCGCGGCTGGCGCGATCGACGTCGGCGCGCAGCTTGCGGGCGAGGTCCAGCGGATTCACCAGCGCCATCCTCGCTGGCCCTGGCTGGCCAGGCGCGCGCCGAGATCGCGGACCAGGGCCGGCAGCCCGCGGTACTCGTCGAGGACGTCGGCGACCAGGTCGGCCGCGCGATCGAGCTCGGCGTCGGTGATGGTCAGCGGCGGCTCGAGCTTGAGCACGTCCCAGTGGTGCGACGCTGGCTGGCACAGCACGCCAGCCTCGAGCAAGCGGACCGCGAGCCACTGGCCGACGAAGCGACCGGGCACGGCGCGGCCGAGCGGCGGCGCGATCCGGACCAGCGCGTCGGCGAGCCCGGCCAGCGCGCTCGACACCGGCGTGCCGACCTCGACGCCGACCAGCAGGCCGCGGCCGCGGATCGCCTTCACCAGCGGATGACCGGTCAGGCGGGCGGTGAGCCGGGCCCGCAGGCGATCGCCCTTGGCGGCGGCCTGGGCCGGGAGGTCGAGGGCGGTGGTCAGCGCGAGCGCGGCGTGGCCGGCGGCGCAGGCCAGGGCGTTGCCGGCGAAGGTCGAGCCGTGGGCGTCGAAGCGATCGAGCGCGCCGTACGCTCGCTGGTGGAGGTCGCGGCTGGCGAGCGTCGCGCCGACCGGGATCACGCCGCCGCCGAGGGACTTGGCCAGCACGAGGACATCGGGCACGAAGCCCTCGGCCTGGTACGCGAACATCGTGCCGGTGCGGCCGAGGCCGGTCTGGACCTCGTCGAGGACGAGCACGGTGCCGCGCTGGCGGCAGGCGTCCTGCGCGGCGGCGAGGTAGCCCGGCGGCGGCAGGATCACGCCGGCCTCGCTCTGGATCGGCTCGACCACGAACGCGGCGACCTTGCCGCCGGCCAGCGCGCGCTGCAGCGCGCCGAGATCGCCGAACGGCACCGCGGTGGTGTCGGGCAACAGGCGGCCGAACGGCGCGCGCAGGCGGGGCGCGCCCATGATCGACAGCGTGCCGAGCGACAGGCCGTGGAAGCCGCCGCCGCAGTAGACGATGCCGGCGCGGCCGGTGGCGGCGCGGGCCAGCTTGATGCCGGCCTCGACCGCCTCGGAGCCGGTCGACGAGAACATCGCAACCTCGAGCGGCGGGCCGGCGGCGGCGGCGAGCGCGGCGGCGAACGCGCCCTCGTGGGCGGTGGGGCCGGTGTGGCAGAGGTGGACGGCGTCGGTGGCGAGGACGTCGCGCAGCGCGGCGAGCACGCCCGGGTGGTTGTGGCCGAGGTTGAGCGCGCCGAAGCCGGCCAGCAGATCGAGGTAGCTGCGATCGTGATCGTCCCAGACCGTCGCACCCTGCGCGCGGACCAGCACCCGGCCGTAGCCGAGCAGGCCGAGGAGCTTCACGAACGTCGGGTTGACGTGGCGCTCGTAGCGCGCGCGGACCTCGTCCTCGCCCGGGCCGGTGGTCGCCATGGCGCGGTGGTACCACGGGGCCGTGCTAGAACCGGCCCATGAGGCCTTCCTGCGCAGACCCGCGACGGGCGACGGTGATCGCGGTGGCGGTGGCGGTGGCGGTGAGCGGCGGCGGCGGCGCGATCGTGGGCTGTGACAGCCACCGCAACGACTCCGGTGTCATCAGCGTGCCCGGTGGCCGGCTGTGGGGCGCGCGGTTCTCGCCCGACGGCGACACCCTGGCGGTGGCCTATGGCCCCGACGACAAGATCGGGACGATCGACCTCGGCGCGAGCTCGCTGCGCGAGGTGACCGGCGGGGCGTCGTACCTGACCGGAACCGCGTGGTCGGCGGCCGGCGACGCGATCTTCTACACCGGCACGGCCGGGGTGTACCGGGTCGAGCCCGGCGGGCCGGCGCCGACGATGGTCAACGACGCGTTCGCCAGCCTCGGCGTCGACGTCTCGCCCGACGGTGCCCTGCTGGCGTACGGGATCAATAGCAGCGACGCGCGGATCTACACGCTGGCGACGATGACCGAGCGCGCGCTCGACCGGCCGTGTCAGGCGATCCGGTTCGCGCCGAGCGGCGACCGGGTGGCGTGCATCTCGGGTGGCGCGCTGGTGATCCTCGAACTGGCGACCGGTACGGCGACGACGGTGGTGGCCCGCGGGCTGCCGTTCATCGCCGGCGTCGACTGGTACAGCGACGGTCAGAAGCTGGCGTTCACCTCGACCCAGGGCATCGAGACGGTGACCCTGGCCGGCGAGCGGAAGGTGCTGGCCCCGGCGTTCGCGGCGATCGACGTCGACCTCGCGGCCGACGACAGCGCGGTCGTGTACGGCGTCAACGGCCAGGACGGCCTGACGCTGATCCGGTTCTGAGACCTCAGCGTGGTGGCGCCTGTCGGTGGGGGCGAGCGACGGCGGCGCTGGCTGCTGGTCGGGCTGTCGCTGGTGATCCTCGCGCTCGCGGTCGCGATCCTCGTCCGGCTCGTGGTCCGTGCCGGCGGGCCGGTCGCCATCGCGTCGGCCGCGGGCCGGGTCGACCTCGCCCACTGGGCCGCGCTGGTCCCCGCGACGATCGCGTTCTACAGCCTCGACTGGCTGCGCTGCGCCACCCTGCTCGCGATCCTCGGCCACCGGCTGCCGTATCGCCTCGGCCTCGAGCTCGCGGCGGTCAGCTACTTCGTCACCTGCCTCACGCCGACCTCCGAGCTGCACCTGCCGGCCATGGTCCTCTGGCTGGTCCACCGTGGCTATCCCGTCGGCGCGGCCACCGCCGCCAGCCTGGCCAAGAGCATCTACATGCTGCTGTGGGCGTGCGTCACCGGCCTGGTCGGTCTCGCGGCGCACGCCGGGCCGATCACGCCGCCCGGGCTCGGCGCGCCGTTCGCGATCGCGTTCCTGGTCCCGGCCGGCCTGGTCTGCGGGCTCGCGCTCGCCGTGGCGTTCCCCGGGCGCGTCCACGCCCTGTGCGCGCGCCGGCTGGCCCGGCCGACGACCACTGGCTGGCGCCGCATCTTGATCGCGGGCGTCGACGATACCGTCCGCGCGCTGGCCACCATCGGCCGCTCGCGCTCGGCGTCGCACCTCGCCGCCCACGGCGCCTGCCTGGCGTTCGTCGGCTGCTACATCGCGATCGGCTGGCTGCTCGCCGACGGCGTCGGCCTGCGCCTCGCGCCCGGCGCCGCCGCATCGACGTTTCCGGCCAGCCTGATGGTCGCGTACATCGCCCCGACCCCGGGCGGCGCCGGGGCCACCGAGAGCGTGACCGCGTTCCTCCTCGATCCCAGCATGTCGGTGGACGCCGCGACGGTCGCGTTGCTGCTGCGGACGCTGTGCACCTACGCGATCGCGCCGCTCGGGCTGGTGTTCGTCATCCGCCAGGCCCGTCGGCTCGGCTGGCAGGACTTCCGCGCCCGGCTGCGCGCGGCCGGCGCCGGGGCCCCGCCCGACGATGCTAGAGTTGACCCATGAGGGCGGGCGCACCACCCGAGCCGGTCGCGGTCACCGCCGAGGTGATCGCGGCGCTCGGGCTGCCGCCGGCGGCCCTCGCCCGCTGGCTCGACGACGTCGAGGCCTTCTGCGTTGCCCACGGCGGTGCCCGTCACTACCGCGAGCTGCTCGCCCTGGTCGCGACCACCCGCGCGGCGCTCGCCGGCCCGGGAGGACGCTGACGTGCGGCTGAACGGCCTCGCGTTCCTGGTCGCGCGCGCGGTCGAGGTGCTCGATCAGCCCGGGCTGCGCCGGTGGCAGCCGGCGATCACGCTCGGCGCGCTGCGCGAGGACGTCTGGTACGTGCCGGGCCTCGGCCGCGCGATCGAGGCGCCGTCGTTCAGCCACTTCTTCCGCGACGGCGCCGGCGGCTTCGTGCCGCTGCTCTCGCCCGGCGCCCGCGGCCAGACCCGTCGGATCTTCGCGCGCGCGGTCCGCCTCCATCGCCAGGGCCAGGCCGCTGCCGGCTACGTCCAGCTCGGCCGCTGCGCCCACCTGCTCGCCGACATGGCCTGCCCGGTTCACGTCCATCGCTATCCCCACGATCGCGACGGCTTCGAGTGGTGGATCGAGTCGCATCGGGCCGAGCTGGCGACCTTGCCGGTGCCGGCGCCGCCCGCCCTCGGCTCCGCGCCCGCGCTGATCGACAGCCTGGCCCGCTTCACCCGCACCTTCGCCGGCGATCCCACCCAGTGGTCGCTGGGCCGGGCCCTCCGCCGCCGCGGCCTCTTGCGCGCGCTGCCGATGCGGACCCAGGCCGCCGCGGCCCGCGCGATCATGCCGGTCGCCGCCGCGCACATGGCCGGGCTGTTCCGCCACTACCTCGACCAGGTCGCCGCCCGGGACGCGTGGGCCCGCGGGTCCTGATCGTCGGCGCCGGCCCGGCCGGGCTGGCGTGCGCGGCCTCGCTCGCCGCCCGCGGCGTGTCCCCGCTCCTCGTCGATCGCACCGGCGTCGCCGGCGGCGCCTACGCCCGCATGGATCCCGCGCTGGTGATGTCCACGCCATCGGCGCTGGTCGGGCTGCCCGGGCTGCCGGCCCCGCGCACCGCGCCGTACCTCACCGCCGCCGCCTACCACGCGTACCTCGAGGCCTACGCCGACCACCACCGCCTGGTCCCCGAGCCGGCGCAGGTGACCGCGGTCGCGCGCGTCGGCCGCGGCTATCGGGTCCGCCTGCTGTCCGAAACCCGGACATCGTCCGACGCCGACCCCGGACCGCACCGCGACCTCGACGTCGACGCCGTGGTCCTGGCCACCGGCATGTTCGACTGGCCCGTGCGCCCGACCCTGGTGGGCCTGCCCGCGGACGGTCCGGCCGACGCCGCCCGACCGCGCGTGGTCCACGCCGCCGCCTGGCGCAAGGCCGATGCCCGCGCCGGCCAGCGCGTGCTGATCGTCGGCGGCGCCACCAGCGCGGTCGAGGTCGCCGAGGCCTACGCGCGCGCCGGCGCCGACGAGCAGCTCAGCGTCCGCGATCGGGTCGCGATCTCGCCGGCCACGGTGCTCGGCCGCGACCTGACCGCGTGGGTGATGCCGCTGCTCGCGCGCCTGCGCCCGGCCCTGGCGCGGGGCTTCTGCGCCGGCCGCCGCGCGGTCCCGGCCGCCGACCGCGGCTTCGGCGCCTTTCGTCGGGCCGGTCGGATCGCGGTGGTTCCGGCGGTGGCCCGCTTCGACGGCCGCGCCGCGATCCTCGTCGACGATCGCCGGCTGACGGTCGACGTCGTGATCCTCGCCACCGGCTACCGTCACCCGGTCGCGCCGGGGCCGGCCGATCTCGCCAGAGATGATCGCGGCCTGCCCCGGACCCGCGACGGCGAGAGCCGCTCGCACCCCGGCCTGTTCGTGATCGGCGCGCCGTGCAGTCGGCGGGCGGCGTCGCAGTACCTCTACGGCATGGCCCGGGACGCCCCCGCGATCGCCGCCGTGATCGCCGCGCGCCTCGACCGACGCTGATCGCGCTGCACCGGTCAGAAGGTAGGCGTGCAGCGCCGGGTAGCGCGCCATCAGCGCGACCAGGCCATCGACGTCGAGCCGGTCGCCGAGCATGCTGTAGATGCCGTCGGCGCAGTACCACACCCGCCGGGCGCCACCGTCGAGCGCGCCGCGGATCCCGGCCTCGAGCCCGTCGAGGTCGACGTGGGCCATGGCCTCGCAGCGCGGCCCGCGGCTGCCGAGCGACGCCAGCGCGGTCTGGACGCTGTGGTGGACCTGGGGCCCGGATGCGCAAAATTTTCCAGCCCGACGGGGGCTCGTGCAACGATCGCGCATCCCGCGCAGGTTTCGCGGCCGCCTCGCTTCCTGCGGATCGAGCCGCGGGCCCGGGGCCTTGGCTTCGAGTTCGTCAACGACGTCTTCGGCGGCGCCATCCCGCACCAGTTCATCGG
>JAYVSF010000808.1:0-8376 GCA_043775605.1 Myxococcales bacterium | reverse complement strand
GGCCGAGGCTCCCCCTCGGCCCAGCCCGGCCTCGACCTCGCCGATCATCAAGTGGGTCGGCGGCAAGTCGAAGTTGCTCGGTGAGCTGGCGGCCCGGCTGCCGGCCGCGCACCAGCGCTACTTCGAGCCGTTCGCCGGCGGCGCCGCGCTGTTCTTCCACCTCGCGCCGACCCGCGCGGTGCTGGCCGATCGCAACGCCGACCTGATCGCGATGTACCGCGCGGTCGCCAGCGATCCCGCCGGCGTCATCCGCCGGCTCGCGCTCCACCGCGCCGCCCACGATCAGGCCCACTACTACCAGGTCCGCGAGCGCTGGAACGATCGCTCGGTGTCGTGGACCGCGCTCGATCGCGCGGCCGCGTTCGTCTACCTCAACCGCACCTGCTTCAACGGCCTGTGGCGGGTCAACCGCGGCGGCGGCTTCAACGTGCCGATGGGCCGCTACACCAACCCGCTCATCTGCGATCCCGAGGCGCTGATCGCGGCGGCGACGGTGCTGGCCGGCGCCGAGGTCCGCTGCGCCGACTACCGGACCGCGGTCGCCGACGCCGAGGCCGGCGACCTCATCTACTTCGACCCGCCCTACGATCCGCTCACCCCCACCGCCAACTTCGTCAGCTACACCGGCGCCGGCTTCGGCCCCGAGCAGCAGGCCGAGCTCGCCGAGCTGGTCCGCACCCTCGCCGATCGCGGCTGCCACGTGTTGGTGTCGAACAGCGACACCCCGCGCGTCCGCACGCTGTACGCCGGCCTGCGCATCGATCGGGTCCGCTGCCCGCGCGCGATCAACAGCAACGCCGCCGATCGCGGTGACGTCGACGAGGTCATCGTCGTCGCCGGCCCGGCCCCGCGCGCCGTCCGCCGCGCGCTCGCCGCGCCGCGCAAGCGCTAATCGACAGCGGCTAGCGAGCGATCTCCAATGTCTCCGGGCGTTCGGGATCACGCGTGGAGGCACGGGGTCTGCCTTGCTCCGCTCGCGGTCCAGGCAATGGACTACAGGCGCCTGGCGAGTTCGCGGCTACCCTGTCGCGATGATCACGCTCTACACCGCCGCGACCCCCAACGGCTGGAAGGCCTCGATCACGCTCGAGGAGCTCGCGGTGCCGTACACCGTGCACGCCCTCGACCTCGGCCAGCAGGACCAGAAGCAGCCGTGGTTCCTGGCCATCAACCCCAACGGCCGCATCCCCGCGATCGTCGACCATGACGCCGAGGACTTCGCGGTGTTCGAGTCGGGCGCGATCCTCGTCTACCTCGCCGAGCAAGCCGGCGCGCTCCTGCCCACCGATCGCAAGGGTCGATCGCGGGTGCTGCAGTGGCTGATGTTCCAGATGGGCGGCGTCGGGCCGATGATGGGCCAGGCCAACGTCTTCTTCCGCTACGCGCCCGAGAAGATCCCGTTCGCGATCGAGCGCTACCACCGCGAATCGCGCCGGCTGTTCGAGGTGCTCGAGCGGCAGCTCGTCGACCACGAGTACCTGGCCGGCGACTACTCGATCGCCGACATCGCGAACTGGAGCTGGGTCCACGCCCACGCGTGGGGCGGCATGTCGGTCGACGGCCTGCCGAGCGTGCAGCGCTGGCTCGCCGCGATCGCCGCACGGCCGGCGGTCATCCGCGGCAAGCAGGTGCCGGCGCCGCAGGCGACCAGCGCCGACGTGGTGGCGGCGGCGCGATCGATCCTGGTCTAGCAGTCCTGGAGGCCGCGAGGAGCCGCGCGCTACGCCAGCGGCGTGGCCGCAGCGTACTGCTGGGTCAGCGCGTCGTAGTCGACCAGCACGCCGATGGCGTGGGCGGCGCGGGCGATGGTCACCAGCTCCTCGCGGTTGCTGCGCACCACCAGCCGGGGCTCGGCGCCCTCGAGCTCGGCCGCCGCCACGAACTGGCGGGCCTTGGCCACATTCTTCCACACCAGCAGGTACGCGTCGACATCGCCCGAGCGCGCCATGACCGGCACCCGGCCGTCGGCGTCGGCGATCGGCAGCTGTCCCTCGTTCGCGACCAGCAAGACCCAGCACCCTTCGAGCGCAGCGCCCGGTCCGTTCGGGGCGGGCGTGCGGTGAGGCGGCGTGGTGCCGCGGCTGGATCGATCGCGCGAGGAAGTAGGCTGCTCTTGCATGGACACGCTCCGCTGAAAGGTTAGGGATACACCCCGGGTGCCGGTCTCGACCTGCACCACGCTGGCGCCGGGTTAGTCGCAGGACAACCCCGCGGTGTCAAGGCAAAACACGCTCGGGGATCGCCGGGTTCCGCTGCGCCAGCCTGGCTTGACGCCCCCACCGGACCTGCCCACAGTCGTCCGGTGGAGCCCACGGGAGCCAGGCCGCCGCTGCGGACCCGCGTCACCTTGCCGGTGCTCGCGCTCGCGCCCGAGGTCCCATCGCTGCCTGGCGCAGCCGATCCCCTCCTCGACTCGTTCGCCCGCCGGATCCGCTACCTCCGGGTGTCGGTCACCGACCGCTGCAACTACGCCTGCACCTATTGCGTGCCCGAGCAGGGGGTGGCGCACGGCTTGCGGGCCGAGCTGCTCACCTTCGAAGAGCTGACCCGGATCGTCGGCGTGTTTGCTGCGCTCGGGGTGCGCCGCGTGCGCCTGACTGGCGGCGAGCCCACGGTCCGCGCCGGCTTCGTCGAGCTGGTCGGCCGGATCCGGGCGGTGCCCGGCATCGAGCAGGTGGTCATGACCACGAACGGCCATCGCCTGGCCGAACTGGCCGCGCCGCTCCACGCCGCCGGGCTGGCCGGCGCCAACGTGTCCATCGACACCCTCGATCCGGCGCGGTTCGCGACCCTGACCGGCGGCGGCGAGCTGGCCCGGGTGGTCGCCGGCATCGACGCCGCGTGCGCGCTCGGCCTCGCGATCAAGCTCAACGCGGTCGCGCTGCAGGGCACCAACGACCACGAGCTGGCCGCGCTGTGCGAGTTCGCGTGGCACCGCGGCGTGGTCATGCGCTTCATCGAGCACATGCCGCTGTCGGCCGGCGCGCTGTACCAGCCCGAGCGCGAGCTGTCGGCCGCGACCATCCGCGCCACCGTCGAGCGCGCGTTCGGTCCGCTGGTCCCGGCCAGCGGCGATCGCGGCGTCGCCGGGCCGGCCCGCTACCTCGCCCTCGCCGCCGATCCCACCCGCGAGCTCGGCATCATCTCGGCCATGACCGAGCACTTCTGCGACGACTGCAACCGGGTCCGCCTGACCGCCGACGGGCAGCTCCACGCCTGTCTCGGTCACGACGACGCGGTCAGCCTGCGCGACCGGCTGCGTGCCGGCGCCACCGACGACGAGCTGCGGGCCGCGATCGCGGGCGCGGTCGCGGGCAAGCGCGCCGGCCACGACTTCCAGCGCACCGGCGCCGGCGGCCCCGCCAAGCACATGATCACGATGGGCGGCTAACCGTGCGCGAGTTCGCGACCACGCCGGCGGTGTGCACGATCGGCACGTCCGGGCGTGCGCGATCTGCACGAGATCGTTGTTGACACCCCGGGGGTGGTGGTCCGCGGGCCAGACCGGCACGGGCAGCCGTTGGCCCGCCGCGTGCTACCGTGTTGGAGAGTCGGCCGGCACCTGCCGGCACCGCCTCCCTCCCTCAACCCTGGCACCCCCTGGGTACCCTCGATAACGAGGTCGTCATCATGCACCAGAGCACTCTCGCAAAACTTGCGCTGTCGGCCGTGGTCGGCGTGGGCATCGTCGGCTTCTTCTTCTACTCGTCGCAGGGCCACGCCAGCCGCTACAAGATGGTCGACCAGGTGATGGTCTCGCCCGAGCAGTGGATGGGCAAGGACATGCAGATCCACGGCTACGTCGAGCCGGGCAGCATCCACGAGGACATCGTGGCCCAGGAGACCGTCCGCACGTTCGTGCTCGAGAACAACGGCCAGCGGATCCTGGTCCGCAACACTGGCCCCAAGCCCGACTCGTTCCGCGATCGGTCCGAGGTCGTGGCCAAGGGCACGATGCGCGACGAGAGCGGCCAGCCGGTGCTGATCGCGACCGAGCTGATGGCGAAGTGTCCGTCGAAGTATCAGGGCGCGTCGAAGGACAAGCTGTTCAACCCGTGACAGCCCGCGTGCCGTCACCGCGGCGTCGCGAGGAGCTCTGAGCCACATGCAAGACACCATCCCCCAGAGCCCGATCGCGATCGTGGGGACGATCGCGCTCTTGGCTGCGTTCGTGCTGGCGGCGCTGACCACCGCCGCCGGCATCGTCGGCAACGCCCGCCAGAACCCGCGCCTCGTCCGCGCCTCCGTCCACGGCCTCTACGCCTTCTTCGCGCTGGTCGCGATCGCGTCGGGCCTGCTCATCTACGCCTTCGTCACCCACGACTTCGCCATCCGGTACGTCGCCCTCACCAGCGACACCTCGATGTCGATCTCCTACAAGATCACCGCGTTCTGGGGCGCGCTCGAGGGCTCGCTGCTGTTCTGGGTGCTGGTGCTGGCGGTCTTCTCGGCCATCGCGATCCGGGTCAACGAGCGCCGCCACCGCGACATGATCGGCTACGTGGTGGCGACGATCATGGTGGTGCAGCTGTTCTTCCTCAGCGTGCTCATCTTCAACAAGAACCCGTTCGCGACGTTCTTGACCGCGCCGCCGCTCGACGGCGAGGGCCTCAACCCGCTGCTGCAGAACTACTGGATGGTCATCCATCCGCCGGCGCTCTACACCGGCTTCGTCGCCGCCACGATCCCGTTCGCGTTCGCGATCGGCGCGCTGGCCTCGGGCCGGCTCGATGACAACTGGCTCGCCTCCGTCCGCTCGTGGGCGCTGGTCTGCTTCTTCTTCCTGTCGTTCGGCCTCATCCTCGGCGGGCGCTGGGCCTACGAGGAGCTGGGCTGGGGTGGCTACTGGGCGTGGGACCCGGTCGAGAACGCCGGCTTCATGCCCTGGTTCACGATGACCGCGTTCCTGCACACGGCGATCATCCAGGAACAGCGCGGCATGCTGAAGGTCTGGAACCTGGTGCTGGTCATCCTCACCTTCTTCCTCACGATCTTCGGCACGTTCATGACCCGCTCGGGCGTGGTCCAGTCGGTCCACGCGTTCGGTCAGGACAACGTCCTCGCGCTGCAGTTCTGCGTGTTCATGGCGTTCCTGATGATCGTCAGCCTCGGGCTGCTCATCCATCGCCTGCCGCGGCTGCGCAAGGACGGCGCCCTCGAGTCGTTCGTGTCGCGCGAGTTCGCCTTCCTGCTCAACAACTGGATCCTGCTGGCCTGCGCCTTCTTCGTCTGGTTCGTGACGATGCTGCCGACGATCACCGAGGCGCTGTTCGGCGAGCGCATCACGATCGGCCCGGCGTTCTTCAACCAGTGGATGACGCCGCTCGGCCTCGCGCTGCTGTTCCTGGCCGGCGCGGCGCCGCTGCTGGCCTGGCGCAAGACCACCCGCGAGCGGCTCTACTCGCAGTTCTTGTGGCCGACCGCGATCGCGGTGGTGACGATGATCGGGCTGGCGGTGTTCATGGCCCCGACCCGCGCGCTGACCCCGATCCTCCACGACGCCTTCGCGCTGCCGATCCCGCTGCTGGCGTTCGGGCTCATCGCCTTCACCTTCGGCAGCATCGGCCAGGAGTACGTGCGCGGCATCATCGCCCGCCGCCGGCAGACTGGCTCCGATCCGTTCACGTCGCTGGTCGGGCTGGTGCTGGCCAAGCGTCGCAAGTATGGCGGCTATGTGGTCCACCTCGGCATCGCGCTGCTGGTCATGGGCTTCACCGGCAAGACCTGGAACACGATGACCGACCGCACCATCAAGGCGCCGGCGTCGATGTTGAAGTCGCAGGGCCTGCCGACCGCCGCTGCCGCCTTCAAGGTCGGCGACTACACCTTCGTCTACGAAGGCCTGAGCCAGGAGTCCGACGACGCCAAGCTGGCGACCACCGCCCACGTTTCGCTCTACGAGGGCGGCACGAAGCTCGAGCTCATGCACCCGGCGCGGTGGCAGTTCCGCAAGGGCAAGATGACCGAGCCGACCACCGAGGTCGACATCCACGAGCGGATCGGCGAGGACGTTTACCTCATTCTCACCGGGTACGACCCCGACAGCCAGACCGCCAACTTCCGCATCTTCATCAACCCGCTGGTCAACTGGGTGTGGATCGGCTTCATGGTCCTCGCGATGGGCACGTTCATCTGCCTCATCCCTCAGTTCGCGGTCGACGCGGTGGTGGGCAAGAAGGCCAAGAAGGTCCGCGAGGCCGCGCTGATCCTGCTGCTGATCGGCGCGGTCGCTGGCGGTGGTGTCGGCCGGGCGTGGGCCCAGGGCGCTGACGACGGCACCGGCACGGCCGCGCCCGCCGGCGCGCAGCACGAGGACAAGATCGTCCGCGGCATGGGCCACAACGACGACTCGGGCTGGGCCCACCGCTACCGCCCCGACAGCGACACCGCCGCGTCCTTGATGAAGGAGATCATCTGCATGTGCGGCGGGTGCAAGCGCGAGAACCTGTACGAGTGCAAGTGCGGGTTCGCCGCGCAGGAGCGCAAGCGGGTGCTCGACATGCTGGCGCTGCAGGACCTGACCACCCCCACCGGCCGGACCCGGGCCCGGCGCGCGGTGATCGACGCGTTCGTCGCCAAGTACGGCGGCGAGCAGGTGCTGTCGAGCCCGCGGTCGAGCTACACGTGGATCCTTCCCTACCTCGCCGTGGTCGGCGGCCTCGCGGCCCTGATCGCGGTCGGTCGAGGCATGGTACGTCGCGGGGCGATGTCCGCCGCCGTGGCGCCGAGCCGACCGGTCGAGGACGACAGCTACGCCGAGAAGCTCGATGACGAGATCCGAGACGCCGATTAGTCGCCCGTCGTCCCCGTCGCCTACCCGCAGCGTCCCTGGCCGATCGTGGCTGGGGCCGGTGCTCGCGGCGGCGATCTACGTGCCGGGTGCGAGCTACGTGCTGTGGGTCAACCGCTGGCACGTGACCGCGCCGGTGGTGATGCTGCTGCTGTGCTGGGCCGCGGTGGTGACGCTCGGGTTCCACCTGACCCGGATGGCGTCGGTGGTGAGCGATCCGGGCGAGCTCGAGGCCCCGGTCACCGGTTCGCGTGACGATCTCGAGCGGGAGAAGCGCAAGCTGGTGAAGGGCATCAAGGAGGTCGAGTTCGATCGCGAGTGCGGCAAGATGTCGGACGCCGACGCGACCGCGCTGATCGCCACCTACCGGGTGCGTGCGATCGAGATCCTGAAGGAGCTCGAGCGGCTCGAGGTCGATCGCGAGGGCAGCCCGCGGGCCAAGGTCGAGGCCGACCTGCGGGCCCGCCTCGAGCTCGAGCAGGTCGCCCACCCGCACGGGGCCAAGGGCCACCACGGCAAGCACCATGACGGCGGTGGATCGTGAGCGCGCGCGGTTCACGCTGGTCCCGGCTCGCGCTCGGCGCGGTGCTGCTGGCTGGCGCCGCGCTCGCGGTCCGTGACGTCGCGCCGGTGAGCGCGCAGCCGGCGATGGCGATCGGCCAGCCGTTGCCCGACGCCAAGCTCGAGAACCGGACCGTGATGGTCCGGGTCATCGCCGGCGATCACACCAAGCCGGTCACCGGCGTCGACGTCACGCTGTCGATCGTGCCGCCCGACGGCAGCGCGACCGTCGAGCGCGTGGCCCGCACCGACCCCGACGGTCGGGCGCGGTTCGTCGATCTGCCGTCCGGCGCGGTGGTCACCGCCCACGTCACCGGGCCCGGCGGCGAGCAGACCTCGACCGGCTTCCCGGTGCCCGTCACCGGCGGCACCCGGGTGATGCTCACCACCGTGCCGATGGCCGGCACCGCCAGCCCGACCGCGGGCAGCCCCGGCTCACCGGCCGGGCCGGGCGCGCCGCCCGCGGGTCCCTCCGCGCCGATGGCGGGCCAGGGCCAGCCGCAACCGCGGACCATGAGCGGTCGAGCCCGGCCCCAGTCCGGCGATGCCGGCGATACGCTGACGGTGCGGGTCAGCTACGACGATCTGGTCGATCCCCGGCCGCCGCAGGACCAGCCGGTGCTGCTGGTCGCCTACCGCTACGACCACACGGTCACCGCCCGGACGGTGCCGACCGATCCGGCCGGGCGCGCGGTGTTCGCGGGCCTCGATCGCACCGGCGCGACGTCGTACTTCGCGATGACGCTCTTGCCGCGCGGCGCGAGCCACGATCGCCTGACCTCGGGCCCGCTGCAGATGGTCTCTGACGACGGCCTGCGCCTGATGCTGTCGGGCGAGCGCAAGGACTCGACCAAGCCGACCGTCGACGACCTGACGACGTTGTCGCCGCAGCCGCCGGTGCCGGTGGCGCCGGGCGTGGTCGAGGTGATCCTGGCCGGCGTGCCTGAGGACGGCGCGGCGGTCGAGCTGGTCGACGCGCTGACCGGCAAGGTGGTCGCGACCCAGCCGGCGGGCCCGCCCCTGGT
>JAYVSF010000807.1:0-12533 GCA_043775605.1 Myxococcales bacterium | reverse complement strand
GCGTGGCGCGGCAGGCTGTAGGCGCCGCTGCGCAGCGGGTCGGTGGCGGCGCCGGTGGTGAGGTTCTGCTCGTAGACGTAGCGGCCGTTGCTGCCCAGGTGCGCGACCAGGTAACGGGCGCCGGCCAGCGCCGCGGCCTCGAGGTTGTCGGCGGTGACCGGCGGTCCTGGGGGCACGCCCCGGAGCAACGGCAGCGGCGGCCCGCCCGCGGGATCCTCGACGAAGGCGTCGGTGCGGAAGCGGACGTAGCGTCGGTCGAGCGCGGCCCAGTCGTGGGGCCCGACCCGCGCGCCCTCGGCCAGCATGCGGTCGGCGCGATCGAGCTCGACGCCCATGCCGACCTCGGGCACGTCCTTGGTCAGCGGCTTCTTGCCGAGCAGGCCGCGCAGGAACAGCTCGTCGGGCATCATCAGGTATTCGTGGACGACGCCGCCGGCGGCGGTGGTGGTGACGGCGAGGCCTTCGAGCCCGGGGTGGAGCGCGGCCAGCTTGAGCAGCGGGTTCTGGCGCTGGATCGGTCCGCGGCCGACGACGATGTCGACCTTGATCCGGATCCGGGCGCGCTGATCCGCCGGCAGCTTGGCCGCCGCGTGGATCTCGAGCTGCTCGGCCACGGCCTGGGTCGCGAGCGCGATCGTCGGGCCGTAGCCGTCGACCCGGCCGAGGTTCTGGCCGTCGAGGAACAGGGTCGCGGCCACCGGGCCGTCGTGGGCCAGCGGACGGGCCAGGCTCGGCAGGTCGGGCGCGGCGACCCGGCCGTCGTCGAGCGCCGCCCGCAACGACGCCATCACCGCGGTCCGGGCGTCGGCCGGCAGCGCGGTCGGCACCTCGATCCGCCAGGTGCCGTAGACGCAGCAGGTGAAGGCGAGGAACGCGAGGCTGGGCGCGGTCCACACCGCGAGCAGCGCCAGTCGCCGTCGCCAGCCGCGAGCGGGGGCGGTCACGCCGGGGCCTTCACCAGCGACGCCGCCGCAGCCGCCGACGCAGCCGCCGACGCCGACGCCGCGCGCTCGCGCGGCGATCGCCACAGCGGCGCCAGCCCGAACGTCCGCCGTCCGCCCCGGGTCATGCACCACTTGAGCTGGAACACCGGCAGCATCGCGACCAGCTGGATCACGAGCGCGATCGTCACCAGCGTGATCACCGACGCGGCCTGGCCGAACGCGCCGTACACCCCCGACAGGTAGGTCGCGAAGTAGAGGACGATGAACATCGCGCCGATCGCCCAGGCCAGCATCACCGCGCCACCGGCGATCACCGGCCACCACGACCACGGCCGGGCCAGCGCGGTGCCCGCGGCCATGAGCGCGGTCGCGGCCGGCAGCAGGTCGAGCAGCAGCGTCACCCAGCCGTGGCGGTTCGGCATCAGGCGACCGAACCCGACCACGTAGCCGATCACGAACAGCAGATCGAGGCCGACGTAGATCCAGCGGCGTGGATCGGGGCGGCGGGCGACGCGAGCGGACGACGGGGTCTCGACCATCGCGGCCTACGGTACCAGTCGACGACGCCTACTGGAGCTTGTCCGCCGCCACGCCGGTCACCGACTGCAGGCGCTTGACCCGGGCCCGCTCCGCCGCACGCAGCTGCTCGAGCTCCGCCCGGGCGTCGGCCTCGGCGGCCTGGGCGCGCTTGACCGCCTCGCGAGCCACGGCCAGATCTCGGTTGGCGCGGGACAGATCGTCCTTGCACGCGCCTGGCGCGGGCGGTGTCTTGGGCCCCGCCTCGACGGTGGTCGCGCTGAACCACGCAGGCATGCTCAGCGAGACCGCCATCACCGAGAACAACAGGAAGCGTCGCGCCATGAATCCATGCTCCGATCGGACGATGGTGACCAATGTAGCAGTCTGGCGACGGCGCTGAGGCCGCGAATATTCAAATTCCCAGCCTCCCGTGGATCAGCTCGCCGACCCGCAGTCTGCAGCCCTTGCGTCACACGCTCGAGGCTCCGAGCCCTGCGCCAGCGCCACCACCGCCGCTCACCTCCGGCGAGATCTCGCCGCCAGCGGAGCTCACCCCGCCGCCCCGCGCGTCGTCAGGGCAGCTTCTCGATCATCGGCGAGCCGAGCTGGGCCTGCAGCTTGGCGGCGCGGGTCTTCTCGGCGGTGACGTGCGAGTCGACCTCGGACCGCAGCTCCGCCTGCGCGGTCTTGAGCCGGGCGATCTCGGCGTTGGCGTCCGCGAGCGCGCGCTGGGTCCGTCCGAGATCGTCGCGACACGCGGCGGGCGGCGGCGCCGGCTTGGGCCCGGCGGCGGCGGTGTTGGTGCCACGGCCGGTCGACGCGAGCAGCGAGACCACGACCAGGGTCAGCACAGGAAGCCAGAGAATCCGACGCGTCATGGGTTCACGCTCCGCTCGTAGGTTGTGCCTCCACCCTAACAGCAGACGTCGCCCATGACACCGTTCGATCATCGTCGCTGCCCGACCCGCACCCCACCGGCCGTCAGCACCGAGCCGGGCCCTGTCACCATTCGTGGGCCCCACCATTCGCGGGCCCGATCGGCACGTCGGGGTCGCGAGCACATCGGCGCCGGGTGCGCCTACTGTACGACCAGCGTGTACCGGTTGGTCGCGCCGCCGTAGCCGTAGATCTCGATCGCGCCGCCGGCCGGCACGGCGAGCTGCTCGCTGTCGCCGCTGCCCTGCGAGGTCGCGAGCCGCGCACCACCAGCGTCGTAGGCGACGGCGTCGAGGTCGCCCTCGGCGTGATGGAACGTCACCCGGATCGTGCGCGCGGTGGCCGTGCGGAACACATCGCGATCGCCGGCGCAGATCTGGAGGTCGGTGTACGTGCCAGGGGCGATGGTGCGAGCGGTAGCCAGGGTGTCGTTGGTCTCGAACGCGTCGGTGCACGTCCCGCCGCCAGCCTGGAGCGAGCAGTACGGCGTCGCCTCGGACTCGGCGATGGTGTCGTGGGCGACCGCGCGCTGTGCGCACGCCTCGTCCTCGGACCAGGCCTTCCACGCCGCGCCCTGCCCCATCGCCTGGGCCCGCGCCGCCCAGCGGGCGTAGCCGTCGGCCTGGCTCATGAACACCGTCGGTGCCGCGCAGGTGCCGGCCGCCGCCGCCGCATCGTCCTCGGCCTGAGCCTGGGCGGCGATCACCGCGTACATGGCCGCCGTGGTCGAGTTCCAGCAGCACGTCTTCGACGAGGTGTAGTCGAGCTCGGCCAGGACGTAGTCGTCGCGATCGCGGTACCGGCGATCGATCTCGGCCTTCGACAACCCGAGGGACTGCCCGCCGAGATCGTACAGCTCGGCGAACGCGCCCTCGCGCCGCTCGCGGGCCGAGCACGACGCCGGGTAGGTCCGCAGGTGGCGGCGGGAATCCTCGATCTGGGCCACCAGCTCGGCCTGCTGCTGGGCCGGCGACACCTGGCCGAGGAGCTGCTGGAAGCGCGCCGGCCGGGCCGCGATCCGCGGGTAGTCGGTCGAGTTGATCCAGTGGGCCTCGTCGCCGCGCATCCAGGTGTTGGTCCAGGTGCCACCGACGTTCTTGGTCACCCGCCAGCGCTTGAGGCCGCCGCCGAGCTTGGCGTACTGGTTGCCCTCGCCGTCGACGCCCGGCCCGCCGGTGTAGTCGCTGGTGAAGTAGCTCTTCGACGCGATCCCGCTCTCGCGCTTGCCCTGGCGGCGCGGCATCGAGCCGGAGATGGTGACGACGTCGAGGTTGCCCTGGCCGAGCTGGGTCACGTCCTTGACCACGAGGGTGTGGCCGATGCCGTTCTTCTGCCAGCGCTCGATCAGGAAGTCGCCGGGGTGCACGGCCTCGGGCACGACGTTGTAGGAGTTGGCCGAATCGGCGAGGTTCATCGACCCGAGGTAGTTGAGCGCCATCACCGTGAAGTACGCGGCCCGCTTGTTGAGGTGCAGCTCGTCGAGGTAGGCGCCGAACGGCGCGCCGCCGACCGCGGGCTGGACGTCCTCGCCGCCGGCCAGGACCTTGGTGCGCAGGATCGCGTCGTGCGGCCACGCGGCCTGGTACTGGGCCGCGGTCATCGTCGATAGATCCTTGTACTTGATCGCGAACTCGGGGCTGATCGCGTACCGGCCGGTCGCGGTCCGCACGCCGTTGTGGCCGAAGTAGACCCGCGCCCCGGTGCCGTCGACCGACTCGATGAACAGCGGCAGCTGGTACCAGGCGGCGAAGGTGATGCGCAGGAACAGCGACATCTCCGCGCACTCGAGCGACGGCGAGTCGAGGGTCTTGCCCCACGGTGTGGTCAGCCGCACGGTCTGCGAGTAGCCGTCGGCGGCCTGGATCCACGCCAGGCTCTGGAGCCAGGCCGAGTACTTCTGGTCCCAGGTCAGGCCCGAGCTCGCGGCCCAGGCGAGGCCGGCGGCCTTGGCGGCGGCGGTGGCGGTGTCCTCCCACGCGTTCTTCGCCGACCAGACCTGGGTGCGGCTGGTGTCGGTCGCGACCGGCAGCCCGCGCCGGTACTCGCTGTCCTCCTTGCCGGGCGGCGGGGTCGGCGACACCGGCCCGTCCATGCCCCACTCGTCGTCGATGGCGCGGGGGCTGTCGTCGGTGCAGGCCGGGGTGACGGCGGCGGCGACGAGCACACAGCACAGCGCGAGGGCAAATCGGGAGACCATGGGCCTGGCCAGAGCACGGACCATGCCGGATCGGTGCACAGCGATGACGAATGGTTGGGCCATCGACACAAGCTGCCGGCCACTGCAGTAGCCAGGTCGGGCGACCTCGCATCTGGTATCCTGGGGCGATGGAGCCTGCCCCCGAGCATCCAGCCCTGCGACGCGAGGTGGAGCGGCCCGGCACCGGCGGACCGGGCCTGGTGCCGGTGCTGGTGCTGGCGGCGGCGATGATGTCGACCCTGGTGGCCGCCGGGATGGCGATGACCATGTCGATGCGCCGGGGCCACTGTCCGCGTTCCGGACAGTCGGACGCGGTCCTGATCGATCGCAGCAGCTTCGTGGTGCCGGCGGCGCCGCGGGCGCGGGCCCCGGTCGCGCGGCCGAGCGAACTGGCGGTGCCTGCGCTGGCACCGGTCGCGCTCGATCCGGCGTGCGCCCCGCGGGTCTATCGCGGCGCCGGCGAGGTCCAGGAGTGGACCTACGAGACCTGCGCCAGCGCGCCGATGCCGCGCCGCTTCGTCGTCTCGCAGCCCTGACTCCGCTGCGCAGGCGCGCCGATGCCGCCGGTCAGGGCGCGCCGGTCAGCAGTGCGGGCGCGCGGTGGTGTCGGCCGGCAGGCTCGACGGCAGGATCATCCGCAGGTACTCGTACTCGTCGGCGCAGAACCGGCCCGGGCCCTGGTCCATCAGCTCGGCCCGCTCGGGGAACGGGCGATCGCCGCCGCCGTCCATCAGCCGGTCCGGCTCGTCGCCGTCGTCGTGGAAGCCGTCGCCGAACGGGTTGGCGAGGCCGAGGCTGTGGCCGAGCTCGTGAGCCAGGGTGCCGCCGATCAGGCCGCCCAGGGTCCGCACCGCGCACGCCACCGCGGTCCGGCGATCGCTGGCCGGACAGTCGGCGCCGGTGACCGTCGGCAGGCCGCCGGTGACGTCGGCGGCGAGCACGATCGAGCCGCGATCGGGGCGGAAGCGATCGAAGATCGCATCGAACAGCGGATCGGCGCCGGGCAGCGACATCCCCACCGCCGGGTGACGCGAGAAGCCCATCAGCGACTCGATGAACACGCCGCCGTAGCCGGCGAAGCCGTCCTGCTGGGTCATGGCGTTGACCCCGCCCAGGCGATCGTAGAGCCGCATGTTGCCCGAGTCCTTGCCCGGGGTGTTGTCGTAGCCGAACAGGCCCTGGCCGTTGGGATCGGGGCCGTGCAGCTCGACCGATGAGAACAGCGCGAAGTCGGTCGGGACCTCGGTGCGGAACTCGATGTTGATCGCGGGATAGGCGGCGCGCACGACCTCGAGCACCCGGGCCCGGATCGCGGCGTCGACGGCGCGCAGGCCGAACCGGCGCAGGCTCTCGACGTACGACGGCCGGAAGTCGAGGTAGACGACCTGCTTGACCGGCGCGATGCCGAGGGTGACCGTGCGGGTCGGGCCGACCACCTGCTGGGTGCCGTAGCGCACCACCGGCCGGATCGTGCCCTGGAAGGTGCCGGTCACGGTCCGCAGATCGATCGCCATGCCGAGCGCGTCGTCGGTGCTGATCACGTAGCGGATGCGGTTGCCCGACTCGAACTCGGGGATGAGCAGGAGGTCGACCACGCGGCCGCCGGGCGCGCCGGTCGGCGTGAACGTGCCCTGCAAGCGGATCTCGGTCGAGGCCCGGGCCTCGCCGCCGACGAAGCCGCCGCCGACGATCTCGACGTACTGGCCGAGGCTGGCGCGAGGCGGCGTGACCGAGAAGATCTGGGCGGTGACCAGGTCGTAGGTGACCGCGACCGGATCGGCGGCGATCGTGGGGCCGTCCTCGTGGCGGTTCTCGATCGCGACCTCGCCGCGGAACCGGCCGCCGCGGATGCCGGCGATCGCGGGCAGGAAGCGGAAGCTGGCGCGCTCGCGCGAGTACGCGGTGGCCGGGGTCACGACCACGTCCTGGCTGGCGATCGGCACGCAGCTGACCTGGCCGGTGACCTGGAAGCAGCCGGTCACGACCGCGACGGTCTGGCCCTCGCCGCCGCCGAGCAGCAGGCCGCGGCCCTCGATCTCGACGGCGTCGTTGACGAACAGGACCCCGCCGGTCTGGACCGAGGTGATCTCGGGGGTGAGCTGGGCGGCGACGTCGAGCCGGACCGCGAGCGGCGCGCTCTTGTAGCTGCCGCCGGTCTCGGCCGACAACACCTCGACCGTGGCGTCGCCGACGAAGTGCTCGACGGCGGGGCCGGCGCCGAGCCCGTCGATGGCCGCGGCGTCGACGGTCGCGGTCAGGTGATCGTAGTCGACGAAGTGGGTGGCGAGGACGACGTCGACGTTGCGGCCGCCGACCCGGCCGCGCAGGCGGAGGACACTGTCGCCCCAGGTGCCGTCGACGAACGAGGCCCCGGTGATGGCGATCGCGCTGCCGGTGATGACCAGCCCGGGCTCGAGCTCGGTCACCGCCAGCCCGGCCAGGCCGACGTCGACCGGCTCGGGCTCACCGCAGGCGACGAGCGCGGCGACGGCCAGGGCCGCGATCACGACACGGTTCGAGAACGCGACCTGGGTCATGGGAAGTTGATCGTGATGTCGTAGCGGTTCGCGGCCCCGGCCCAGCCCCGCACCGCGACGTAGTAGGTGCACAGCGCCGTGCAGCCGGCCGGCGCGGTGTACTCGTAGTGCTCGTTGGCATCGGCGCTCTGGCCCTGGACCGCGGTGCAGGTCGCCGGCGCCGCCTCGGTGCACGGCGTGAGATCGACGCCGCTCGCGTCGAACCAGTGCAGGTCGAGGTCCTGGGCCGAGGTGGTCTGGGCGAAGGTCAGGTCGATCACCACCCGCTCGCCGTTGAACATGAGGACCTTGTACCAGTCGTCGTCGTGGGCGCAGATCTGGTTCATCGTCGACGCGTACATCGGGTAGGTCAGGCTGCGGGCGTGCATCAGGTCGTCGTCGGGCTCGCGGGCGTCGTCGACGCACACCACCGGGCAGGCCATCGCGGTCCGGGCGTACGTCAGGCTGTAGGCGTTCATCGCGCCAGCGCCGAAGGCGTAGACCCGGACGAAGTAGGTGCCAGGCGTCAGGCACCGGGTCAGGGTCTCCATCGACGTCGAGCCGGTGGCAGCGGCCAGGCGGACGCCGGCGTTGTCGTAGAGCGCGAGGTCGAGGTCGCTGACCGGCGTGCCGGCGATCGACAGGGTGACCGTCGAGTCGGCGGCGATCACGAACTTGAACCAGTCCTCGTCGTCGTTGGAGCCGTCGGCCAGCGGGCAGCTCACCAGGTTGATCGTGCCCGGCACGATCGCCGGCTGGGCGGTGGCCTGCGCCTTGGTGTCGTTGTTCTCGTGGCTGTCGTCGGTGCAGGTCATGGCCATCGTGCAGCTCCCCGACACCGGCTGGCACTGCCGGCTGGTGACGCCGCCGATCGAGGTCACCGGCGCGGTCGGGCAGGTGTAGTTGGCCGGGCAGTCGCCGGGCACCGAGCAGCTCTTGAGGCAGAAGTCGTCGCCGCCGACGCTGACGCAGCTGTCGTTGGCGCCGCCGCACTGGACGTCGGCCGAGCAGCTGACGCAGACGCCGAGCATGCCCTGGCCGCCGGGGTTGGTGACTCGCATCTGGTAGGTGCCGCTGGCCGGGGCCTGGGTCTCGTGATCGCAGCTGCCGGCCGGATCGTCATCGTCGGACGCGACGATGAGGTAGTAGATCGTGGCCATCGCGCCCATCGGCCTGGTCGCGACCGGGTTGGGCACGTCAGCGGCCCAGGTGCCGTTGCGGAGGTCGCCGGAGATCTGGAGCATCGTGACCTGCTGCATGTCGGCCAGCACCGGCGGCGTGGCCGGCGCGGTGGTCGAGTAGTAGAACAGCGGCGCCTGGCGCAGGCCGAGGTCGTCGGTGACGGCGGCGTCGATGGTGAGGTCGACGAGCTGGGCGACGTTGGCCGGGGTGTGGGTGATGACCGGCTTGGCGCCGGGGCAGTTCTGCTGGGTCTGGGGCCGGAGGACGATCAGGTAGTTCTTGATCGTCGGCGGGTTGTCGCCGTCGTCGGCCGACAGGGTCAGGGTGTAGCGGTCGTCGGCGCCGATCTGATCGCGGCTCGGGCACCAGTGCCAGGTCGCGGTGAACGCGGTGGTCTGGTTCAGGGTCGCGCCCTCGATCTTCGGCTCGTCCTCGGCGATCGTGACCTGGACCGAGTCCTGATCCTCGACCAGGACCACGACGTCGACGCAGCTCTGCAGCGCGAGGTCGAGGGTGGTGCCGGTGCCGAGCGGCTGGCGGAAGATCGGCATGGTCTGATCGCCGATCGCGGAGCGGACCTCGATCGTGATGGTCTGGGTGGTGTCGTGGTCGCCGTCGCTGACGGTGAAGTCGAAGTGCCAGACCCCGACGTCGGCGGCCAGCGGTCGCCAGCGGAACACGCCGTTGCCCGACGGCGCGAGGGTGACGACCGCGCGGGTGCCGAGGTCGGGGACATCCGAGCTGAAGCGGAAGTCGAGGCCGTCGCCGTCGGCGTCGGTGGCGCGCAGCTCGAACGTGAGCTCCTGGCCGACCGCGACCCGCTGGTCGTCGATGGCGTCAAGCTCGGGCGCGGCGCCACCGCCGCAGGCCACCAGACCGAGTACGGAGTAGACGGTCAGCGCCAGCGCCAGCGCGATCAGGCCGAAACGAGAAGCCATGCAGTTCCTCCGACGCGATGGTACCCCAGGCGGGCTGCCCGGCGACGACGAACCTGCCCCGCCGGCCTGACCGCGACGTCGGTCACTGCGCGGCGAGCGCGGCCAGGGCGCCGTGGTCCTCGCTGATGGCGAAGGCGATCAGCTCGGCGATGGCGGGCACGCTCAGGCCGGCCGCGAGATCGGTGACCCCAGCCTGGGCCATCAGCACTTGCAGCGGCGTGACCGCGCCGCCGGCCGCCAGCAGGCCGACCCGGTGGGTGACCGCCTGCAGGCCGCGCCACAGCGCACGGTGATCGAGCGAGGACGGCGCGATCGCGAGGGCGTAGGGCCGCAGCTCGTTGACCAGGCTCGACGGGATCAGGCGGCGCAAACGCTGGAGCTGGACGATGACCTGATCGGCGTCGACCGCCAGGTACGGCAGATCGGGCTGGAACAGGCGGAGCAGCGCGACCAGCAGGACCCCGAGCTCGTCCTCGCTGAGCCGGGCCGGGATCGCGGTGTGGGCGGCGAGGTGCTTGAGCGCGCCGGCGGCGGCGAAGCGGACCACGTCGAGCCGGTTGCGATCGGCCAGCGAGCTGCCCAGGATCAACGACGGCGGGCTGGTCGGCTCGGCGATCATCGCCATCGGCTGGCGCTGGGTGACGTAGACCTCGATCTCGCCGAGGCCGAGCGCGGTCGCGACGTCCTGCGCGGCGCCCGCAATCGGGTTCTCGCGCGGCCGCAGACGATCGCTCTTGGTCACGCCGTACGGCCGCAGATCGACGCCGACGTGCTTGGCCAGCCGATCGCCGAGCAGCGCGAAGATCTGGCGGAGCTCGGGGTTGACCCCGGGCGGCCACAGCAACTCGTCGGCCTCGGGCCGGATCAGCGCGTTGAGGTGGAACGGCCGCGGCTCGATGTCGACCTCCGGATCGACCCCGAGCATGCGGGCGATGTCGGCGGCGGCGCGGGCGACCGCGGCCTGACCGACCACGCCGGCCTGATCGCGGGCCCGGCAGATCCGGGCCAGCACCCGGAAGCCGTCGCCGTCGGGCGCGGCCGCGATCCGGGTGCGCATCGACGCCGCGACCAGCCCGAGGTGGACCCGGATCGACGCAGTGTCACCGGCGTCCTCGTAGAAACGGATGAGCGCGCCGAGCGCGGCGTCGCTGTCGGGCGCGGCGTCGACCGCGAGCTGATAGGCCCGCTCGGCCCGCTGGCGCTGGTTGGTCTCGGTGAAGATGCGGCCGACGCGGTGCAGGTGGGCGACCTTGCGGGCCGGCACGGTCTCGTGCTTGACCAGCCGCTCGCACGCGGCCAGCGCCAGCTTCCACGACTTGGTGGCGGTCGCGAGATCGGCCAGCCGCTCGAGCGCGGCGTCGTCGTCGGGATCGTGGGCCAGCACCCGCTGGAACCACAGCATCGCCTCCGGCAGATCGGGCAGGCGCTCGGCGTAGATCATGCCGAGGCGGAAGTGGATGTGCTTGAGGGTCGACGGATCGGCCTCGAGCTCGGCCCGGCGGCGCAGGGTCTGGGCCGCGGCCGGCCAGTCGCCCTGCTCCCAGGCGATGTCGGACAGCGCTGCGACCGCCCGACCGTCGCGCGGCGAGGCCTCGACCAGGGCGCGGTAGTGGAGCTTGGCCCGCTCGCGATCCTCGAGGAAGTTACGGGACAGCTCGGCGATGGCGCGGTGGAGCGCCATGCGCTCGCCGGCATCGTCTTCGACATCGAGCCGGCGATCGAGCAGATCGGTGAGGGCGTCGTGCTCGCCGTGCTCCTCGTAGAGCAGCCGCAGGCGGAGGAAGGCGTCGACGTGGCGGGGTGCGGCGGTCAGGACCTCGCGGAAGGCGTCGATCGCGCGCTCGCCGGCGTGGACCTGATCCATCAGCACGACGCCGGCCAGGTGCCACAGCGCGGCCCGGGTCAGCAGGTCGTCGGTGGCCGCGGCGGCGCGGCTGGCGGCGGTGGCGACGTCCTCCCAGCGCTGGCCGCGCAGCGCGACGTCGCGCCAGCCGTCGAGGGTCGCGCGCATCCCCGGCCGCAGCTGGTCGGCGGCCCGGTAGCGGGCGATCGCGCCGTCGATGTCGCCGAGCTCGGCGAGGGTGCCGCCGGCCCGGGTCAGGAACGCCGCCCGGCTGCGGGCGTCGGCGTCGAAGTAATCGGCGGCGGCGTCCTCGAGCGCGAGCAGCGCCGGGCTGGCGCCGTCGCGGCGCACCAGCGACTCGAGGTGGAACAGCGCCCGGCGAGCGCGTGGGGCGCGCACGCGCGCGGCCTCGTAGGCGGCACGGAGTTCGGCGACCGGGCGGTCGAGCTGCTCGAGCAGTGCCGCGCGATCGAGCGCGAGGGCGGCGCCGTCCTGGTCGCCGAGGCCGCGCACGTCGCCAATGGCGTCGAGCTGGCGACCGCGGATGGCAGCCAGCTCGGCGACCTGGCCGGCGGCAGCATGGGCCCGCTCGAGGGCACGCAGCGTCGGCAGGCGCGTGGGCTCGGCGGCCGCGGCGGCCTCCAGCGAGATCAGCGCCGACCCGGCGTCGCCGCGCTCGCGATCGATCTCGGCCAAGGCCTCGTAGGCGTCGGCGATCGCCGCCGGCTGGCCCAGCTCCTCGGCCCGGCGCAGCTCGGCGAGCGCGAGCGCGGTGACCGGCCCGGTCTCGCCAGCGGCGCGGGCGATCCGGGCCAGCGGTTCGGCGGCGAGGGGATCCTGCGGCCGCTGCTGCAGCGCCCGGGCCAGCAGCGCCATCGCGGCCACGGCGTCGCCCTGCCCGGCCAGCTCGGCCGCGTCACGCACCAGGCGGGCGTAGGGGTCGGCGCCGCGACCGGCCAGCTCGCCGCGCACCGTCCGCGCCGGCGGGGCCGCGTCGCCGAGGCGGCGGCGGGCCGCGGCCAGCTGATCGTGGACGAAGCCGAGTTCGGGGTGGTCGTCGAGGATCTGCCCGAGCAAGCCGACCGCCCGCGCCGGATCGTCGCCGCGATCGAGGTACAGCCCGGCCGCGCGAAAGCGGGCCAGCGCGGCCTCGAGCGGCTGCCGCGTCACGATCGCCTCGGCCCGCTGCTCGTACAGCCGCGCGGCCTCGGTCCAGTCGCCGCGCCACAGCGCCAGGGTCAGCGCCGTCGCCATCCGCCGGGGATCGTCGGCCGCCACTTCGCCGAGCAGATCCTGCAGCTCGCTGGTCTCGAACCCGTCGGGCTGGGCGGCGCGCGCGCGCACCCGCCCCAGGGCGAAGGTCGCGGCGGCGGCCGGGCTGGCGGCGGTGGCCTGAGCCCGGGCGGTGACCTCGGCCGCGAGCGCGGCGTCGCCGAGGGTCTCGGTCAGGGCCAGGCC
>JAYVSF010000806.1:0-4287 GCA_043775605.1 Myxococcales bacterium | reverse complement strand
GTGCCTGGGTGCCGCGGTCGGCGCCTGTGGTGATGACCGTCGTGGGTCGATCGACGCGACCATCGCCGCGGAGGTCGACGCCGCGGTCGCCGACGCCGCGGAGGTCGACGCGCCCACCGACGCCGCGACCGACGCCACGGTCGCCGACGCCGCGGAGGTCGACGCGCCCACCGACGCCGCGATCGACGCCACGGCCACCGACGCGGCCATCGACGGCGTGACGATCGACGGCGCGCCCGCCGACGCGGCCCCGGCGAGCGACCTGTCGCAGCTCGACCCCGGGTTCGCCGGCCAAGGCTACCGCGACCTCATGAACGCGACCGGCGTGGCCGTGGCCGTCCAGCCCGATCAGAAGCTCGTGATCTGCGCGGCTGGGTCGGTCGGCTCCGCGCTCTTCCGTCTGCTGCCGAACGGCGACCTCGACCCAGCGTTCGCCGGTGGCGCACCGATCCCCGCTGGCAGCTCCGGCTGTTACGACGTCGCGATCCTCACCGACGGTCGGATCGCGGTGGCGGCCTTCCCGGGCGGCGCCGACTCGCTGGTCTCGGCCGACGGCGCGACGGTGACACCGCTGGTCCGGCCCACCGCCGCGCCTGGCACCGGGCTCATCACCAACCACTTCCTGCCAGCCGCCGACGGCGGCTTCTTCATCGCGATGGACCAGGGCCGCAACGTCCCGCCGTTGTCGATCACCAAGACCAGCGCGATCGCGCGCTACGCGGTGGACGGCACGCTGGTGCCGACCTTCGGCCAGGGCGGACTCGCGGTCCTGCCCTACGACGCGACCAACCTGTTCGGCGTCGACGACCGGACGACCCAGGTGGCGCGGGTCACGGTCGCCGGCGTCGATCACCTCGTGGTCGCGACCGCCCGCGAGAACGTGGTGGCGGTGAACCCGACCACCGGTGCGATCGACGGCACCTTCGCGACCACCTACGGCATCAACCAGGACCCGGTGGCGCTCGCGACCGGTGCGGACGGCCACGCGATCCTGGCGATCGGCATCCCGTTCGGCGTGAACATGGCGCGGACCACGGTGCTGGCCATCGCCGCGACCGGCCAGCTCAGCGGCCAGGTGTCGACGACGTACTGCGCGACCACGCCCGAGCGCGGGGCGATCGCCGGGCTGTCCGTCGACGCCAGCGGCCGACCGATCGTCGTGCTGCGCGAGAGCCGTGATCATGTGACGACCCAGCTCGCCCGCACCACCGCCGAGGTCATGGGGCTCGACCCGACCTGGGGCTGTGGCCGCAGCTTCCGGCTGCCGACCTTGTGCCTGCCGACCGGCGCGTGCGAGCAGGTGACGACCAAGGCCACCGACTCGGCGCTGGCCGCCGACGGCAGCGTGGTGGTGGTCGGCTATCGCTGGCGGCTCGGCACCGCGGCGAGGGCGTTCGTGGCCCGGGTCCGTGCCGAGCCGTGACGGTCGCGCCGCGCGCCAGGCGCACGCGGAGCCGCGATCGCCAGGGTTTGCGTTTGCGATCGGCGTGGGGGAGGCTCGCGTCCTGGAGGTCTCGATGATGGTCCGTGGTCCCGCGCTCGCCGCCACCGTGCTCGGCACCCTCGTCAGCGCCGCCTGCACGATCGGCGCGCCGCCCGGCTTCTCGAGCGGCGACTCCTGGGCGTTCCCCCTGGTCGGCCCGCTCGAGGACGGCGCCTTGCTGGTGCCGGTCAAGATCGACGGCAACGGGCCGTTCCTGTTCCTGATCGATCCCGACGCGCCGATGACCTCGATCGACGAGGACCTGGCCGCGCACCTCCACCTCTATCAGGGCATCGGCCGCCGGATGCTCGATGAGACCGACCACTCCCACCCGGTCAAGGTCGGGTCGGTCGGCGCCCTCTCGCTCGGCAACCTCACGGTGCGCCGCGTGCTGGTGGCGATCCACAAGCCCGGCACGTTCACCGCGGCCGGCCGCGAGCTGGCCGGCGTCCTCGGTCGTGATGTCCTCGCCGACTCGCTGGTGTTCGCGTTCGATCGCGACGCCGGCATGGGCTACCTCGCGACCCGCGACGCGTTCACCGCGCCCGAGACCGCCATCCGCCTGACCTACCGCGACGTCGCGCTCGAACTGGGCAGCGCCGGCATCGACCGTCGGGTGGTGACCGCGCAGGTCAACGGCACCGCCCGCAGCCTCCACCTCGATCTCGGCGGGGCCCAGAGCCAGCTCCGGCCCGGACTCTGGCAGGCGGCGCACCTGACGCCCTTGCCCTACCGCACGACGCTGGTCGATGAGGCCGGCACCGCGCGCGCCATCGACAAGGCCGGCATCGCCAACCAGGTCACGGTCGGGACCGCCAGCGCGATGGGGGTCTTGATGGTGCCGTACGCCGATCAGCGCACCGATCCCGAGTACGTCGATGGCAGCCTCGGCCTGAACTTCTTCGCACCCTACAACGTGTGGGCCGATTGGAGCGGCCGCTCGATCTACCTCAAGCCGCGCGACAGCAGCGCCGACAAGCTGGCGGTGCGCCTGGCCCGCTGGAGCTCGCCGGTGCTGGCGGCGTGCGCGCACCCGGGCTGCGTGACCGCGGCGCGGGTGGCGGACGGGAGCGCGACGACGCCGCCGGTGGTCGGCAGCGATGGCGAGCTGGAGCTGCCGCCGGTCGAGCTCGAGGTCGTGCGCGACCCCGGCGCCGAGGACCTGATCTACGAGGTCACGCTCGAGGCGGTCGACGGCGGTGGCCAGCCGCTCGGGCTGCCGCGGCTGGTCGCGACCCTGCCGCGCGGCGCGATGACGATCCGACAGAAGGTGTCGCCAGCGTTCGCCGACGCCCGGTTCCGGGTCGTCGACGTCAGCCCGTTCGTCCGCGGCTGCCGCCAGCCGGGCGGCTGCGTGTTCGAGCTGACCCTCGCCCGCTAATGTCGCGGGGCGAGGCGGGTCGCGAGCGCGAGGGCGCGGCCGCCGGTGGCGACGACCAGGGCGTCGTGCGCGGACCGCGCCGCGGCGTCGGGCGGACCGCGGCGCACCGCGCGGATGAGCGTGTTCTTGCGGGTGTGGGGCGAGGGCACGAACTCGATCGCGGCGACGTCGTAGCCGGCGGCGCGGAGCAGCAACGTGCGCAGGGTGTCGGTGACCTCGGCGCCGACCTCGCGGCGCAGGTGCGGCATCGCCCAGATCGGGGCGAACGCGCCGGCGGTATCGGCCGCCGCCAGCTCGGCCCAGCCCCGGGCCAGCTCGGCCTGACAGCAGGGAGCGACCGCGATCAGGTCGGCGCCGGCCTCGACCCCGAGCGCGATCGCGTCGCAGGTCGCGGTGTCACAGGCGTGGAGCGCGACCACGGCGTCGATCGCGGCCCGCGGGTCGCGCGGCGCGCACGGCTCGGCGCCCGCGACCTCGTCCGGCGACCGGACGAACGCCGCGGACCAGGCCGCCGCCAGGTCGAGCCCCGCCAGCGGCGCGACGGCGAAGCGGACCACGTCGTCGAGCTCGGCGACCTCGGCCCGCCGACGCCCGGCGACGATGACGTCGGCGTCGCGATCGATGCCGAGCACCTCGAGGCGCTGGCCCCACCGCGCGCGCGCCAGCCAGGCCAGCACCAGGGTCAGGTACGAGCGGCCGCAACCCGCGTCGACCACGCGGATCGTCCCGGCCCGGTCGCGCAACGCCCGCAGCGCCGGCCCGAGCACCGTCACCATGTGGCTGACCTGCCAGTACTTGCGGACCTCGGTCGGCGGCAAGGACGCGTCGGCGCGCAAGAGCCCGAGCGCCCGCAGCAGCAGCGCGGCCTCGACCGGCGGCAACACCAGCGCCTTGCCGGCGGCCAGCGCCGCCACCCGGGCCTCGGTCCAGTGGGCCCGCGCGCGCTCGGCGAACGCCGCCCGCCAGCCGGCGTGGGTCGCGGGATCGACGTCGCTCTCCATGGGTAGGGTCAGTCGACGTCGACCAGATCGTCGTAGTAGTCGTAGATCGGGATCTGCAGGCGGCCGCGCCAGCGCTCGAGCCATGGGTCGTGATCGCGCGCGTCCGACCGGCGCTCCTCGTACAGCTTGCACGCGGTGCAGGTCAGCTCGACGACCGTCACCGCCGCGAAGCGCTGCTCGGTGCGCTGCACCGCGAAGCTGCGGCAGCGGGGACACCGAAACTCGTCCATGACGCCCTGAGTCTACCGCGATTTTCGCGGTGACGCCGAGCCGTCGAGCCATGTCGGTATGTTACGACCCTGGTGCCAATCCCGAGGGTGACGTACGATGGACGCCATGGACAAGAGCGCGCTCCAGACCGAGGCGGCGGCGACGGGCGGCGCGGCGGCGGCGGCGGGGGCGGCGGCGGGCAAACCGCCGAG
>JAYVSF010000805.1:0-29645 GCA_043775605.1 Myxococcales bacterium | reverse complement strand
CGATCACGCCGTCGGTCGGGCGGGCGTCGGCGATCGGGTTGGTGGCGTCGAGCACGGTCTTGCCAGCCAGGTTGGTGGCGCCAGCCAGGTTCACGCACTCGGCGGCGGCCGAGCCCTTGACTGCGAGGACGATCAGCTCGCCCCAGGCCGCGGCCTCCTCGAACGTGCCGACCGTCGCGGCGTCGCCGGCCGCCGCCTGCCAGGCCGCGAGCTTCTCGGGATCGCGCGTGCCGCGCCTGACCTGATGGCCGTCGGCGAGAAAGCCCTTGGCCAGCGCGTCGCCGACCGAACCGGAACCGAGGATGGCGACCTTCGTCATGGGCCCGAGGCTGGCACGGAAGCCGGCGGCTGAACAGCGATCCACCTCCGCCGCTCGGGCGCGTCGGTGCGGTGCGGCCGGGCGCGGCCCTGGCTACGGTCTGCGTTCGTCGGCGTAGTCGTAGACCGGTGGGTCAGGGTGGTCGGCGTCGCGGATCCGCACGACCACGCCGCGACCACCGTCGAGTTCGAGCTCCGACCAGCCGTCGGGCACGGCCGCGAGCCACTCGTAGACGAACCGGGCGTCACGGGGGGCGAGGTTGACGCAGCCGTGGCTGTGCTTGGCGCCGAAGCTATCGTGCCAGTACGCGGCGTGGAGGAAGAGGCCCTTGCGAAACCGGATCGCCCACGGCACCTCGCCGACATCATACTGATCACGCTCGGTGGCCTCGGCCGCCATCCGGGTGGTGGCAGCCATCGAGCGCACTCGATAGGTGCCGATCGGCGTGGTCCCTGCGCGCCAGCCGCTGGAGACGAGGGTGACGAACTCGGGGGTGGCGCCGCGGTAAGCGACGAGCACTTGCTGGTCGAGGTCGACATCGATCCATGGCTGGCCGGCGCCGACCCCGACCGGCGCTGGGGCCAGGCTGACCCGTCGGACGTCCGCGGCCAGGCCCCAGACGCCCGGCTCGATCTCGACGTAGCCGTCGCGCTCGGCGCCGAGCCCGACCACCGACCGCGCCGCCCGGGTGCCGACCACCCGCGCCGCCCGATCGGGCGCCGCGCGCACCTTCATCGCCACGCCGCGCTTGCCGGTGTGCACGAACCCGAACGGCAACCGCGGCGCGCCGATGGCGCGCAGGTCGAGGCCGATCCACGGCGACGGCGACAGCGGCCGGAGATCGCTCGTCGCGATGTAGCCCTTGTTGGTGGCCTGGTAGCTGGCGCCGTCGACGTCGACGACGCCACGGCTGCGGACCATCACCAGGGTGCCCAGCTCCTGCTTGGCCACGCCGGCACGGATCCCGGCGACGCTGGCATAGGCGCGGGCGCCGCTGCCGCGGACGTCGTAGTAGACGCCGGGGACCAGGGCACGGCCGGCGACCGGTGGCTGGACCACCGCGGCGGGCGGCGCCGCCCGCGGCCGGACCTGATCGGCGCAGAGCCAGCCTTCGGGTTCGAGCTCGACCCAGCGCCGACAGGGGTCGTCGACGGCGATCACCTGGCGCCAGCGCGCCCGGGTGCCCTTGACGATCTTGCCGGCCGGCGGCGACTCCGTGCTCGGCGCGCGGCGGACGTGGACCGTGTCGACGATCTCGACCGAGGCGGTGTCCGCCGGCCAGCCCAGCTCGGCCGCGGTCAGCGCCGGGGTCGCGGCCGGAGCCGGTGGGACGGTCGCCGCCGCCACGGCCGCCGCGGCCGGCGGTGCTGGCGCCGGGGCTGCGGTTGGCGCTGGCGCGACCACGGCTGGCGCCGGTGGCTCGGCCGCCGCGCGGACCTCGGCCGCGGGCGGAGCCAACGGCGGCGTGCGTGGGGGAGGTGACCCTGCGCTGCAGCTCCCGAGCCAGCACCCGAGCAGACCGAGCAAACCGCGCCCGACCCATGATGGTCCCCGGGATCTCGGCGGACCTCGATGTGACGACGACTTCATGGAGCTCGCTGACCTCGAGGCATGCCCAGCACCGCGAGCGCCCGATCGCGGCGGGCCAGGCACGCGGCGAGCGGCTCGGTGGTGGATGAAAACGCCAGGTGCTCGAGCGTCGCCGCTCGCCACTCGTCGCTGGTGATGTGGCCGGCGTTGACCAGCAACGTGAGCGCGCGCCGCATCCGGGCGCGAGTCGGCTCGTCGACCCGGCGAGTGCAGAAGACCTCGTACGACGTCGTGGGCCGCGGCACGATCGCCGAGAAGAAGGCGGCCTCGCGGGCGCCGAGTTCAAGCGGTGCCCTGGCGAAGTAGTGCTGCGCGGCCGCGCCGATGCCGTAGACGCCGGGGCCGAACTCGATGACGTTGAGGTACAGCTCGAGGATCTTCGGCTTGCTCAGGACCCGCTCGATGTGCCAGGCGAGCACGATCTCCTGGAGCTTGCGCGACAGGGTCTTGTGGCCGTCGAGGAACACGTTGCGGGCCAGCTGCATCGTGATCGTCGACGCGCCGAGGCGAAACCGACCGGCCTCGAGGTCGGCGATCAGGGCGCCGCGCAGCCCGCCGGCATCGAAGCCGTCGTGGAAGTAGAACCCGGGGTCCTCGGTCTCGGTCAGCGAGGCGAGGACGACCTGGGCAACCGAGCCCAGCCGGGCGTAGCGCGGCTGGCGGGGGCCCACCGGCACCGTGCGCCACGCCCCGGGCGCGATCTGGCGACGCAGCTCGAACGGCGCCGTCAGCATCGTCGGTGACCGCGCAGGCGCATGCATCACCTGGCAGGCGCTCAGCCCGCCGCTGCCCTCGACCTCGGTGGCCGCCAGGCGCGCCCCGTCGAGGGACGCGTGCAGCTCGAGCGCGAACGTCCCCGCCAGCTCGTAGCCAGCGAGGGTCGGCACCAGCGCGTCCGGCAGCGCCCGCAGGGCCCGGTCGCACGGGACCGGCGGCACCATCACCCGGGCGTCGATCCGCGGGCGTGATCGCCGCCGCCCGTCGGCGTCGCGGCCGCCGGCGAAGGCGATCGTGCCCGCGGTCTCGACCGTGACGCCACCGGTGACGACGGTCAGCCGCGGCACCTCGAGCGCGCGGCGGCCGCGATCGTAGCGGCCGCGGATCTGGACCTCGATCGGCGCGAACGCCACCGGCTGCTCGGCGAGCGCGTCGGCCGTGACCGTCGCCGCTGGCAGCGCGAGGTCACCCTCGAACGTGATCGCGGCACGATCGAGCGCGACCCGCAAGACGGCCGGCGGCCCGGCCCGGCGCGGGCTGGTGATCGCCAGGTCGGCGCGGGTCGACGTCGCGATCGTCCCGCTCAGCTGCCACGGCTCGCCGGCGGCGCCACCGCCGAGGTCCGGCAACCGGACGCCGCTGAAGATCGCGAGCCCGCCGTTGGCCGCCCGGCGAACCGTGCCGTCGACGGTCTGGAAGCGGCGTGATCCCAACGCGAGTTCGCCTGCGGCCCAGGTCACCGTGCCGGCTCGATCGCGGCTCAGCGCCGGCACCCGCAGCCGGGCGCCCGATCGGGCCGGGCCGTTCAGGTCGAGGTCGCGGAGCTCGGCCCGCTCGTCACGATGGAGCGTGAGCCGGGCGAACGCCGCGCGGGCGTGATCGGCCGACCCTTGCACCACCGCGTCGACGACCACGTCCTCGATCACGACCTGATCCGGCCGGGGCAGGCGCGGGCGGCGACCGTCGCCGCGGCGGGCCGTGCGCGTCGCCAGCAACTCGGCCGCCCCGCCCCGACCGAGCTGCACGGTGACCCCCCGGATCCGCAGCCTGTCGATGTGGATCCGTCCCACCAGGGAGCTCCAGGTCGCCACCTCGACATCGATCCGCTCGATCACGACCTGCAGACCACGCGCGGGCTCGCCGAGCCGGACGTTGCGCAGCACCGCGTGGCCGAGCCCGACGTCGATGCTGCCGATCGAAGCGCGGCCGAACCGAGCCTCGAGCGCCGCCATCGTCCGGGTCCGGATCATCCAGCGCCCGACCAGCGGATAGGCCACCGTCAGCGCGAGCGTGACCACCAGCGCGGCGACCGCGGCGACGACGAGGCCGCCCCGCGACAGCCGCCACCGAAGCTGCTGACGCGTTCGTCCCGCCGGCGGGCGGATTCGCCACGTGCGGTCGACCGAGCTGACCTGAGGTGTCACGGCCGAAACCTATGGCGAGGCGTCGGGGTGCTCGGGTGTGGGCAGGGTAGCTCCGGGGTCTCACCCTGCGCCATGGACGCGGGGGCCGGTGCCCCGCTTCGACCGGTCAGCCAGGATCGGCGCGACTCGCGCGGCGACGCTTGACCCGCGGATGGCGGCCGGGCGGATGTTCGGGATCGCGGGCCGCCAGCTCGATCCGGCGACGAGCGTGGTAGGCGGCGAACTCGCCAGCGACGATCGCCGCCCGGATCTCGGCCATGAGCCCGAGGTAGAAGGTGAGGTTGTGGACCGCGAGCAGCTGCCAGCCGACCGGCTCGCAGCATTTGATCAGGTGGTGCAGGTACGAGCGCGAGGCCCGGGTGCAGGCCTCGCACCGGCAGCGGTCGTCGAGCGCGCGCTCGGCGGTGCGGTGGACCGTGCGCCGCAGCTCGATCCGGCCGTGCGAGGTGAAGGCCACACCCTGCTGGGCCAGCGCGGTCGGCAGGATGCAGTCGAACAGGTCGACGCCGCGGTGCACGGCCTCGAGCAGGTCGAGCGGCGTGCCGACGCCCATCAGGTAGCGCGGGCGCTCGGCCGGCAGCCGCGCGGCGACCAGTTCGGTGAGATCCTCGCGCTGGGCCCGGGGCTCGCCGACCGCCAGGCCGCCGATGGCGAAGCCGTCGAAGCCGTCGATCGCGGTCAGGTGATCGGCGCTGGCCTGGCGCAGGTCGTCGTGGCCGGCGCCCTGGACGATCGCGAACAGCGCCTGATCGGGCGCGAGGCGGGCGCGGGCGGCGAGCGATTCGGCGGCCCAGCGGTGGGTGCGAGCCATCGCCGCCTCGGCGATCGGCCGAGGGCTGGTGGCGTCGACGCAGTGATCGAGCACCATCATGATGTCGGAGCCGATCGCGCGCTGGGCCGCGATCACCCGCTCGGGCGTCAGCCGCAGCGACGGTCCGTCGGCGTGGATGCGGACGTCGGCGCCGCCGTCGTCGATGGTGCAGGCCGCGGCCAGCGAGTGGAGCTGGAACCCGCCCGAGTCGGTGAGGACCGCCCCGCGCCAGCCGATCCACCGGTGGAGGCCGCCGAGCGCGGTCAGCGCCTCGACCCCGGGCCGGATCATCAGGTGATACGTGTTGGCGAGGATGATCGCCGGCGCCAGCAGGTCGAGCTGGCCCGGCGTCACTGTGCGCACCGAGCCGCGGGTCCCGACCGGCATGAACACCGGCGTGTCGATCACCGCGTGGGCGGTGGTGAGCCGGCCGGCGCGGGCACGCGAGCCGGCGACGGTGGCCAGGACCTCGAACTTCATCGGGCTGGGAGTGTGCGCGAGATCCGAACTCACCGCGGTGTCGTCGAGGTCGCGCGCGGGTCAGGGCGCGATGAGCTTGACGGCGACGACGACCAGGCCGCGCCGGTGGCGGCCGGCGGGGATGAGGATGGTGTCGCCGGCGACGACCGTGGCCTCGACGACGGGCGTGAAGGCGGTGGCGCCCGAGCTCGCGATGCTGGCGACGACGACGAAGCGCGTGGGCTCGGTCGGCTTCTTCGAGACGATCGCGGCCTTGAGCGCGATCATCAGATCGCGATGGTTGGGCAGCGTGGTCTTCCAGGCCATGCCGGTGGCGAGGATGGCGCGGGCCCGCCGGAGCACCTGGAAGCTGGTGTACGCGGCGAACGGTGGCTTCGCCAGCGCCGGGTCACGACCGAACTGGGGGCTGGGCATCGCGGCACGCTTGCCCTGGCGGTTCGGGCCTGGTGGCGTGGTGGCGTGGACGGTGACCAGCTCGGCGTCGATGCTCACCGTCGCGGGCTTGGGTCGCGCCGACGCCGCCGACGGCGCGGCGAGGACGACCGCCAGCGCGACCACGACCTGGATGACGAGCGCGCGCGCGTGCATAGATCCCTGTTGGAAAGTACCACGATCCGGTCGTCGCCCTGCTGCGCCGGCTAATAGAGGCGGTGGAGGTGCGTGCCGCGATAGTAGTTGCGGAGGATCGCGGCCGCGTCCTTGCCGCCGGCGGCCATGCCGATGGCGCCGACCTGATCCATGCCGACGCCGTGACCGAAGCCGGCGCCGCGGATCACGAAGCGGGTGGGCGCGCCGGCCGGGCCGCGCGGCGTGATCATCGCCAGCGTCGACTTCAACCCGCCGAGCAGCCGGCGGATCGTGAGGTCGCCCTCGATCACGACCTGGCCGTGCGCGCCGGTGATCTTGATCGCCTGGATGCGGCCGCTCGGACTGCGCCGGGTCGGCGCGAGCGCGGTGACCGTGCCGATCGCGGGGTAGGCCTTGGCCACCAGCGCCGACAGCTCGGGCGTGGTCAGCTCGACGGTCCAGCGGAAGTGGCGCAGGCCCCAGGTGGTCGCGCCGCTCCAGAAGTGATCGGCGGGCGCGTCGAGGAACGCCGCCAGGTTGTCGTCGGTGATGGTCGCGAAGGTCTTGCCGAGCTCGTCGGTGGCGCGCTTGACGTCGAGCCGGCCGCGCAAGGACGGGTCGGGCGCGCCGCCCCAGATCGCGTCGTTGTCCTCGGACCGGCCGCCGGCCGACGCGCTGTAGCGGGTGTCGGCGAGGCCGCCGCCGTCGCGCAGCACGACGACGCCGCGGGTGCGGGTGACCGCGGCGGTGGTGCGCGGGTGCTCCTTGCCGGCGCCGGCGTAGACCTGGCACTGCTGGGTCGAGCACAGCAGGTACGGCTCGGTCAGGTTGCGCTGGCCGAGCTTCTCGAGGAGCTCGGTGCGGGCGGCGATGGCCTGGGCGTCGAGCGCGGCCTCGGGCGCGTCGGCGAACATCTCGGCCGGCACCAGCCCGGCCAGCAGCTTGTCCTCGGCCACAGCGTCGACCGCGGTCAGCGTGCCGTCGGAGCCGAGGGTGACGTAGACCGCGCCCCAGTAGCGGCGGTCCTCCTTGCCGGTGACCAGCTGCGAGCCGCCGGTGCTGGTCGGGACGTCGGCGACGCCGACCGTGTCGTCGGCGCGCAGCGGCCGGAACCACAGCACCGACGGATTGCGGATGATGGTGGCGCCGCTCTGGGCGACGATCGTGCCGCGCGGCCGGCGGACCAGCTCGCGGTGGACCGACGTGGTGACGCCGTGGCGAAGGGCGATGGCCTGGGCCCGGGCCGCGCCCTGGCCGGGCGCCACCGGATCGATCGCGATCAAGGTCTCGCGGGTGTCGATCACCTCGCCGTCGACGGCGAACAGGGTGCCGACCTCGAACGGGTGGGCGTCGTAGCCCCGCTGGGTCCAGGTCGCGAACGCGTCGCTGGCGCCGGTGGCGTCGTCGGGCGCCAGCCGCTCGACCACCGTCCACTCGCGGATCTCGGCCGGCGCGACGTCATCAGCGCGCACGGTCCAGGTGCGGGCGCCGTCGACGACGGTCTTGCTGCCGCCGTCGCCGTCGGGCAGGACCGCGAGGCCGCCGGGCGCGGACAGCTTGACCTCGCGCTGCCCGCTCATGATCTCGACGGTGATGAGCGGCAGGCCGTCGTCGGTGAACGTGAACCGGCTCGAGTACAGGATGCGGAGCTTGTCGGTGGTCGAGGTCTCGTCGGCGCCGGCGGCCGCCGGGGCCAGCGCGAGCGCGGCGGCGAGCGCGAGCAGCGCGCACGAGCGAGGGGAGCGGCACGGTCGGCAGGCCATCCCCGAGGCTAGGCAGGGCGCGGCGTCGGGCCAAGTTTCGCGCCGCTTATCGATGCGCCTATGGAAGTGTCAATGAAGCGGCTCGGACATCGCCCGCGGGTGCAGGCGGGGCGGGGCCAGGAGCTCGACCCGCGCGATGTGGTGCAGGTTGAGGAAGTTGATCGTGAAGTGGGCGACGATCGCGCCGCCGAGATCGCCGGTGACCTCGACCATCGCGCCGAGGGCCAGGCCCATCACCAGGGCCCACACCGTCCACGGCAGGAAGCGCCGGCTGGGCCCGACGTGGAGCAGGGCGAACAGCGCGGCCTGGGGCGCGAGGCCGAGCCACGGCTGCAGCGCGCCGCGGAACAGGATCTCCTCGCCGATGGCGCTGGCGGCCGCCAGGATCACGATCTCGCGGTTCGAGACGTCGCCGAGCAGCGCCCGGAAGTCGCGGTGGAGCGAGCGGGCCCAGCCCAGCCGCGCGACCGCTTGCCGGCTGGCCACGACCACCAGCAGGCCGAAGCCGAGGCCGATCAGCGGCGACAGCACGTGCCACCACGTGGCCCGGGCGTACGGGCTGTAGACGTCGGCGTCGCCGCGGCCGGCGGCCAGCAACAGCCCCACGAGCGCGAGCCCGGCGTACAGGCCGAGGACCAGCGTGGCCCGCGACTGCGGTGGCTCGGGCCGGTGCATGACCACCTACTATGCCTCAGGATGGCAGCGGCCGGGATGGCGAGGCGCTGGCGCCGTGCCAAGGTCGCCGCGATGTCCGCGCCCGCGAGCCCGACCCCTCCGTCGACGGTCGCGCGCGGGCTGTGGTTCATGGTCGGCTCGGCGGCGGCGTTCTCGCTGATGAGCGCGCTGGTCAAGCTCGCCAGCCGGACCGTGCCCACCGCCGAGATCGTGCTGGCCCGCGCGGTGGTGACCCTGGCGCTGTCGTGGCTGATGGTGCGGCGGATCGGGCGCTCGCCGTGGGGCCAGGATCGTCGACGGCTGGCGATGCGCGGCGCGTTCGGCTTCACCGCGCTCGCCTGTTACTACTGGACGCTCGGGCGGTTGCCGCTGGCCGAGGCCACCACCGTCCACAACACCGCGCCGATCTGGTCGGCGCTGCTGGCGTGGTGGCTCCTGCGCGAGCGGGTGGCGCGCTCCACCGCGTTCGGCCTCGCGCTCGGCCTGGCCGGCGTGGTGCTGGTCGCGCGGCCGTGGTCGGCGGGCCGACCCGAGGGGCTGGCCGAGTCGCTCGCGGTGCTGGTCGCGCTGGCGGCGGCGCTGACCTCGGCGGCGGCCTACGTCACGGTCCGCCACCTCGCGCGCACCGAGCCCTGGTGATCGTCTTCTACTTCCCGCTGGTCGCGCTGCCGGCGTCGCTGGTGTGGGCGCTGCCGGGCTGGGTCACGCCGACGTGGTCGGATGCGCTGGTGCTGCTCGGCGTCGGCGTCACGACCCAGATCGGCCAGGTCTGTCTGACCTACGGGCTGGCCAACGCGCCGACCGCGCGGGCGATGGCGGTCGGCTACCTGCAGGTCGCGTTCGCGGTCGGGTGGGGGCTGCTCGCGTTCGACGAGACCCCGGGCCTGACGACGATCCTGGGTGCGCTGGCGGTGGTCGGCGGCACCGCGGTCACCGCGGCGGTCGGATCGGCGCGCGCGGCCGCAACCGCAGCGGCGCGCGGTCGATAGCCCGGGGGTGAACCCTTGGCCTCCGGTACGACTGCCCTGGCTCGCGGCGGCGATGGCGGCGGCGATCGCCGGCAGCGAGCGGACCGCGTGGGCCGCGCGACCGGTGCCGTGGCTGCTGCTGCTGGGGCTGGTGGTGTCGTCGATCGTGCTGGTCCGCAGCGGGCGGCTCGCGTGGATGGGGGCGAGGTGGCCCGGGCGCTGGCGGCCGGTGGTCGCGGCGCTGGCGGTGAGCGGGCTGGGCGGCGCCATCCTGGCCGCGCGCGAGCGGGTCCCGGCGCCGACGCCGCGCGGCGTGATTGTCGACGACGCGATCGCCGATCGGCTGGTCGGCCGGGTCCGCGGGCCGGTCACCCACGCGCCGTGGGGCCAGGGCTTCGTGCTCGACGACGGCGCGACCTCGATCTGGGTGGCGACCCGGTCGACGGTCGCGGTCCTGCCCGGCGACCGCGTGGCGGTCGAGGGACCCGTCCGGCGACCGCGCGGGCTGCGCACGCCGGCGGCGCCCGATCGCGCGCAGGCGATCCGCGATCGCGGCGCGCGCTGGGAGGTGTCGGCGTCGACGGTCGAGGTGGTCGCGGTCGACGACCCGCGCGATCCCTGGCGAGCGGCGGCGGCGCTGCAGCGCGCGGGCAGCGCGTACGTCGCCGGTCGCGGCGGTGACGCCGTCGGCAACGGCCTGGTGCGGGCCGCGGTGCTCGGCGATCGCGGCGGGCTCGACGATGGCACCGAGCAGGCCTGGCGCGACGCCGGCGTCTATCACGCGCTGTCGGTCAGCGGGCTGCACCTGGCGGTGGTCGCGGTGCTGGCGTTCGCGGCGCTGACCCGGCTGTTCGCGCTGATCGGGCTGCCGGTCGCCGCCTCGCCGCGCCAGGTCGGGGCGGCGATCGCGCTGCCGCTCGCGGTCGGCTACACCGCGCTGACCGGGGCCGAGGTCGCCACCGTGCGCGCGCTGGTCGTGGTCGGCGCGATCCTGGTCGGCGAGGTGCTCGAGCGCCGGGTCCGGATGCTCGACGCGCTCGGGCTGGCGGCGATCCTGGTGCTGGCCGATCGGCCGTCGGCGCTGGCCGATCCCGGCTTCCAGCTGTCGTTCGTCGCCGCGCTGACGCTGATCGTCGGGGCCGGTGGCGCGAGCGGCGCGACCGAGCGGCGGTGGCTGGCGCGGATCGCGCACGGGCTGATGCGGGCGGTGGCGACGTCGGTCACCGTGACCCTGACCACCGCGCCGATCACTGCGGCCCACTTTCACCAGTTCTCGTACGGCGGCGTGCTCGGCAACCTGATCGTGACGCCGATGCTCGAACTGGCGGCGATCCCGCTCGGGCTGGGCGGGCTGGCGCTGGCGGCCGTCACCCCGGCGCTGGGCGGCCCGGTGATCGATCTGGCCGTGGTGATCGCCGGCGCCGGCGGCGCGATCGTGCGCGCGCTCGCGGTCTGGACGCCATCCCTCGCGGTGCCGCCGCCGACGACGATCGAGCTGCTGGCGGCGTCGGCGTTGTTCGTTGCCTGGGCCCTGTCGCGTCGCGGTCGGCTGGCGGGGCCGCACGCGGCGGCGCTGGCGGCGGCGTCGGTGGCGGTCTTGACGATTTCGTGGGTCGCGCGGCCGCGGCTGCGGGCGGGCGACGAGCTGCGGATCACGTTCCTCGATGTCGGCCAGGGCGACGCCGCGGTGATCGAGCTGCCGGATGGCGAGGTCTGGCTGGTCGACGCCGGCGGCAACCCGAACGGCGGCGATCTGCAGGCCAGCGCGCGGCCCGGGGAGATCGTCGCCCGCTTCCTGCGCCAGCGGCGGATCGAGCGGATCGACGTCGCGGTGCTGAGCCATCCCCATCCGGATCACTACCTCGGGCTACTGGCGGTCGGGGCGGCGATGCCGATCGACGAGCTGTGGTCCGCGGCCGAGCCCGAGCCCGAACCGGAATCCGAGCCCGTGACCGAACCCGAGCCCGCGACCGAGGCCGCGACCGACGCCGAACCCGGATCCGTCACCGAATCTGAGCCCGTGATCGTCCACGGTGGCGCGGGTTTCTCGTCGGTCGCGGCCTGGCTCACCTTGCGCGGGACGGTGTGGCGCCATCCGCTGCTCGGCGACGAGCTTCACGGTGACGTCACCATCCGTGTCCTCGCGCCGCGCTACGAGCTGGCCGAGCCGCCGACCATCGCGACGGCCGATCCGGTGCGCTCGGTCAACGACGACTCGCTGGTCATCGCGGTCGAGCGGGCCGGGCGCTGCGTGCTGTTCGCCGGTGATCTCGAGGCCGAGGGCGAGGCGGCGCTGATCGCCGACGCCGGTGGCGACCTGCGGTGCGACGTCGTCAAGGTCCCGCACCATGGCAGCCCGACCTCGTCGAGCGCGGCCCTGGTCGCGGCCACCCGGCCGACGCTGGCGGTGATCTCGCTCGGCCGTGGCAACCGCTTCGGCTTCCCCGGCCCGGCCGTCCTCGACCGCTGGCACGCGGTCGGCGCCCGGGTCCTGCGCACCGACCTGGCCGGCGCCGTGACCGTCACCATCGATCGCGCCGGCCGCCTTGACGTCCGCACCGTCGACCCGCCGGTCGACGCCACCAGCCCGCCAACGGGCCCACTCGGGGCGCCGCCTCGGTCATAATGCGCACGTGACCGCCCCCAGCGCGTCCGGCGCCTTCCGTGTCGACCACCACATCAGCACGGCGGCCGAGCTCTTGCGCCGCAACCGCGTCGCCGAGGCCAAGACCGAGCTCGAGTCCGCGCTGGAGCTCGAGCCCGACAGCGTGCGGGCCCAGGCGCTGTACGGCCTGGCCCTGTTCCGCGGCGGCTCGTTCGAGCTGGCCCGGCCGATCTACGAGAAGCTGGTCGTGATCGCGCCCGACGACGCGGCCTACCACCTCAACCTCGGGCTGGTCCGGCTCAAGCTCGGCGACGCGGCCGCGGCCGTGGTCGCACTCGAGCGAAGCCGCGATCTCGATCCCAGCCAGGGTCGGGCGATCAACTACCTCGGCCTGGCCTACGCCCGCGGCGGCCGCTTCACCGAAGCCTACCGTGCCTTCCTCGTCGCCGGTCAGGGCGACCTGGCCCGCGAGATCGCCGACAACCTCGATCCCGCCGAGCGCGCCGCCATCGAGGCCAGCCTGCGGCGACCCGCCGCCGGTGGGGCGCGGCCGCCCAAGGTCGAGCCGGGGTTGCCCGCGATCCCGCTGCCGGTCAGCGCCGCGCCGCCGCCCACGCCGAGCCCCGCGCCGAGCGTGACGCCCCCTGCGAGCCCGACCCCACCGCCGCCACCGGCCCGGTCGACCCCGCCGATGGTGCGCGCCGCGCGCGAGGCCTGGGACGAGGACGAAGATCTCGAGAGCAGCCTCGAGATGCTGATCGAGGTCGATCCCGGCTCGTCGAGCCCGATCCCGACCCAGCCGCCGGCCGCGCGGTTCGCCGCGGGTGTGGCGCGCGAGCCGGAGCCGTCGCCCAGCGTGTCGAGCCGGTTCGTGGTCGGCGACCTCGAGCGCCCGGCGCCCGCACCAGCGGCCCGTGCGACCACGGTCAGCCCGCTGGCGCCCACGCGCGCGGCCACCGGGTCGCCGCTGCGCGCCAGCGTCGAGTCGTCGCCGGCGATGATCGTCGACAGCCTGGGCGCGATCTCGCGGGCAGTGGCCGACGCCGCGCCGTCGTCGGCTGGCGCGCCCACCGTTCGCGCCGCGGCCGGCGTCCGCGGCCCGCAGCCGCTGTCGGAGTTCGCGACCGCGCGCCTGGTCCGGCCCGAGGACGGCGATCAGCCGTTCGAGCTGTCGGCCGGCGGCTTCCTCATCGTCCGGGTTTCGGACAAGATGTTCTCGCGGACCGAGGGCGTCGACGTCACCGGCGGGTCGTTGACCTACGAGCCGGCCCAGCGTCGGGCCCGCGGCCAGACCCGGGCCGAGCCGTTCGCTAGCGCCGGCCGGCCGATGTTCCAGGTCAGCGGCCACGGCCACCTGATCGCGGCCCCGCTCGGCGGCCAGTTCACTGCGGTCGCACTCGACGACGACATCCTGTACCTGCGCGAGGACCTGGTGTTCGCGTTCGAGCCGCTCTTGCGCTGGGAGAACGGCCACGTGCCCGGCTCGCGCGCGACCATCCCGATGGTGCAGTTCCGCGGCACCGGCGCGATCGCGTTCCGTACGGTGCGGCCGCTGCTCACGGTCAAGCTCGCCGCCGAGAAGGTGCTGTACGTCGATGCCGCCGCGCTGGCCGGGTGGATCGGCCGGGTGGTGCCGCGGGCGGTGACCGCCGCCGACGCTGGCGGCGCGGCCGAGCTGTTCGTCGAGTGCAGCGGCGAGGGCGTGGTCCTGGTCGAGGAGCCGGCGCCGAGCTCGTGATCGTGGCTCGCGCATGATCGTCCGCGACCTGCCGCCGGACCTGTCGCCGGTGACCGCGGCGGCCGCGCTGGTCGGCGCCCGCGGTCGGGTCCTGCTGCACAGCGGGCGCGACGACGACGGCTGCGGCGCGTGGTCGTTCGTGGCCGCGCGGCCGGTGGCCTCGCTCGAGATCCGCGGTCGGGCCGCAGTGACTCGCGACGGGCAGGGCGCGACGATCGCGCAGGACGATCGCGATCCGCTGGCCACGCTGGCCGGGTTCGCGGCCGCCCACGGCGCCGGCCTCGACGATCCTGGGCCGGCCGTCGTCGCCGGTGGGCCGTGGCCGCGCCTGATCGGCTACCTCGCCTACGACCTCGGCCGGCTGATCGAGCGCCTGCCGCCGGGGCCGAGCCGGGGCGCCGAGGTCGCCGACGCGTGGCTCGGCGCCTACGACGCGGTCGCGCGCTGGCCGGCACCCGGGCCGGGCGAGCCGCAAGGGCCGGGCGCGATCGTGGCCGTCGACCTGGCGGCGGCCGACCGCCTGCACGCCGCGCTGACCGCCGGTCCGCGCCGGCCCGGTCCACCGCCGCGGTTCGGCGCGCTGATCGCCGACGACGATGGCGCCGCGCACCAGGCCCGGGTCGCGCGCGTCCTCGCGTACATCGCCGCCGGCGACGTCTATCAGGTCAACCTCGCCCGCCGCCTGGTCGCGCCGCTCCACGCCGACGGCGACGCGCTCGCGCTGTACGCCGCGCTGACCGCGATCGCGCCCGCACCGTACGGCGCGCTGATCGAGGCCGACGGTGCTCGCATCGTGTCGGGCTCGCCCGAGCGCTTCCTGGCCCGGGCCGCGCGCGCCGCCCGGATCGAGACCCGGCCGATCAAGGGCACCCGGCCACGCACCGGCGACCCGGAGCGCGACGACGCCCGCGCCGCCGAGCTCGCGGTCCATCCCAAGGACGGCGCCGAGCACCTGATGATCGTCGACCTCGAACGCAACGATCTCGGCCGGGTCGCGCGCACCGGCTCGGTCGCGGTCGATCGACTGGGCTACGTGGTCGAGCTGCCCGGGCTCTACCACCTGGTGTCGACGGTGTCGGCCGAGCTGCGCGCCGACGTCGACTGGGCCGCGCTCTTGCGCGCGACCTTCCCCGGCGGCTCGATCACCGGCGCGCCCAAGATCCGCGCGCTGGAGATCATCGACGAGCTCGAGCCCGCGCGGCGGGGCCCGTACTGCGGCGCGCTCGGCTGGCTCGGCGCCGGCGGCGCCTTCGAGCTGGCGATCGCGATCCGGACCGCGACCCTCGCCTCGGGCGAGCTGCGCCTGCACGTCGGCGGCGGCATCGTCGCCGACAGCGATCCCGCGGCCGAGCTGGCCGAGACCGAGGACAAGGCCGCTGGCTGGCGCGCCGCCCTGGCCGCCCTCGACGGCTGACCCCGGAGCCGGATCCGGCGCGGCCGGTCAGGGCACGAGGGTTCGGACGAAGGTCACGGCGTCGGCGCGGACCGGGACGCCGGTCAGCGTGATCGCGCGCGGGCCGGGCGCGGCGCCGGCCACGGTCTGGGTCACCGCCGGCACGCCGAGCATCAGGGCCACCCCGGCGACGCCGGTGCCAGCGTCGGTCCGCCACCGGGCCGCGCCGCCGTCGTCGTAGAACACCGGGTAGGCCGCGCCCGGCTGAGCCGTGAACGTCGCCCCCTCCAGCGGGGCGCCGCCCGCGTCATCGACGTAGATCACGATCGCGCCCAGCCCGGCCAGCCCGGGCACCGACACCGAGTCGAGCGTCTCTTGCCACGAGCTGGCCCGGGCCACGGGCACCTGCAACGGGCCGGTCCCGACGTCGACCCGCACCGTGGCCGCGACCAACCCGGCGGTGGCGGCGACCTCGATCACCAGCGCGCCGGTCGCCGCCGGCAACGTGAAGCTGCCGCGGGCGTCGGTGGTGGTCACCGTGGCGCCGCCGACCACGTGGATCTGGACCCCGCGGGCGTCGGCCGTGGTCGGGCACAGGTCGGGTGCGCGCAGGTCGTCGATCACGCACACCCGGCCGAGCAGGCCGCTGCCGGAGTCGCTGCCGGCGTCGACACCGCTGCCGCTGCCGCTGCCGCTGCCGCCGCCGGGCGGACGCACCACCCAGTCGTCCTCGCTGGTGCAGCCGGTCGCGCTGGCCGCCCCGAGCCCGACGACGCCGAGGAGCCCGAGCCCGTACCATGATCGCGCGCGGCACATGCCGAGATGATACCGCGCCCTCGCCGGCGGCCCAGTTCCTGGCGGTCAGGTCCGCGCGGCCTTGGGGTCCTTGCCGCCGACGTCGAAGAACATCAGCCCGACCCCGGCCACCAGCGCGACGTCGGCGATGTTGAACACCGGCCACTCGTGGCTCTGGTAGTGCCAGAGGACGAAGTCGGTGACCACGCCGAAGTACATGCGGTCGATCAGGTTGCCGACCGCACCGCCGGCGACCAAGCCCAGCCCCCACAGCAGGAGCCGCTGGTGATCGCGCGAGCGCTTGACCATCACCACCATCGCGCCGACCGCCAGCACGCCGATCACGCTGAGGAACACCCGGGCCCCGTTCTGGCCGTGGAACAGCCCGAAGGCCGAGCCGGGGTTGAACGACAGCCGCCAGTCCCAGGCGCCGTCGACCACCGCCACCGCGGTGCCAACGCACTTGCGGGCCACGATGTCGTCCGGGATCGCGCAGGGCGTGTGGCCCTGGACCGGCAGGTGGTGACGCGCCCACAGCTTGCTGGCCTGGTCGGCGACCAGCGCGAACATCGCGACCACGATGAAGATCTTCCAGCGACGAGCCATGGGTTAGCTCGCTCCTAGCGCGGCCACCGCCTCGGCGCAACGCACGCAGACGTCAGCCGGGGCCGCGGCCAGCGCGTCGAACCACTTCCAGCAGCGAGCGCAGTGCAGCCCGCCGTGCTCGCCGACCTCGACCGCGGGCAGATCGGCGGCGTGGAGATCGACGCCCGACACGATGAACAGGTCGGCGAGCTCGTGGTGGTGGCGGGCCAGCACCGCGTGATCCTCGTGCCGCGCGTGCAGGGTTACCGTGGCGTCGACCGACTTGTGCTTGGCCGCGCGGAACGGCTCGAGCGCCTTGGTCACCCGCTCGCGCCAGGCCCGCAGCACGACGAAGTCGGCGGCCAGGGCGTCGTCGTCCGGCAACAGCGCGCCGGTCGGGTAGGTCGCCAGGTGGACCGAGCTCGGATCATCGGCCCGGCGCGGCAGGTGGCTCCACAGATCCTCGGCGGTGAAACACAGGATCGGCGCCGACAGCAACGTGATCGCCCGCAGCGCCTCGTACTGGACCACCTGCGCCGCTCGCCGCCGGCCGGCGTCGCGCGCGTCGGTGTACAGCCGGTCCTTGGTGACGTCGCCGTAGAACGCCGACAGCTCGACGGTCACGAACTCGACCAGCGCGCGGTGCACGGTGTGCAGCTCGTAGCGCTCGTAGCTGCCGACCACCCGAGCCACCAGATCGTCGACCTGGGCCAGCATCGCGCGATCGACCGCGAGCCCGTGCTCGGCGACCACCTCGCGGCCATGGCGGTCGGGCGCGAAGTCGGCCAGGTTGCCGAGCAGGAACCGGGCGGTGTTGCGCAGCTTGCGGTACCACTCGGCGAGGCCGTCGAGGATCGTCTGCGAGTACGGGATGTCGGTGCGGAAGTCGACCGAGCCGACCCACAGCCGGAACATCTCGGCGCCGCTCTTCTTGATGACCTCGTCGGGCTCGATGTAGCCGCCGCCGATCCGCGGCGGGTTGATCTTCTTGCCCTCGACCTTGGCCGGGGTCGTGCCCTCGGCCTCGGCCTTGGCCTTGGCCTTGCCCTCGGCCTTGGCCTTCTCCAGCGTGCTCTTCGAGTACGGCGTGCCGTGCTCGTCGAGGACGAAGCCGTGGGTCAGGCACTCCCTGTACGGGCTCTTGCCGGCCACCGCGATGCCGGCGAGCAGCGAGCTGTGGAACCAGCCGCGGTGCTGGTCCGAGCCCTCGAGGTAGAGATCGATCGCGCCGTGGCCCTCGGGATCGCGGTCGGCCATCGCCAGCCACGACACCCCCGACTCGAACCAGACGTCGACGATGTTGTGCTCCTTGTCCCACTGGTCGGGGCCGGCGCCGCACGCGCACCGGGTGCCGGGTGGCACCAGTTCCTCGGGCGGGCGGGTCCACCACGCGCTGGCGCCCTCGCGGCCGAAGATCTCGGCGACGTGGTCCATCGTCGCCGCCTCGGCGTGGGCCAGGCCGCACGCGCGGCAGTGGAACGCCGGGATCGGCGTGCCCCACAGCCGCTGGCGCGACAGCACCCAGTCGGGCCGACCCTCGATCATCGCGTAGATCCGGTTCTCGCCCCACGGCGGGATCCAGTCGACGTCGTCGCGGATCGCGGCCAGCGCCTTGGTCCGCAGCTCGGCGTGATCGACCGACGCGAACCACTGGGTCGTGGCCCGGAACAGGATCGGCCGCTTGCACCGCCAGCAGTGCGGGTAGTCGTGCTCGATCTGCTCGCCCTTGGCGTTCAACAGCGCGCCGTCGGCGAACAGCCGCTCGACCACCACCGGGTTGGCGGCGTCGGTGGTCAGGCCCTGCAGCCACGCCGGCGCCTCGTCGGTGTAGCGGCCGGCGTCGTCGATCGGCGCGAACGGCAGCAGGCCGTGGGCCAGGCCGGTGCGGTAGTCGTCGGCGCCGTGGCCGGGCGCGGTGTGGACCAGGCCGGTGCCCTGCTCGGCGGTGACATAGTCGGCGAACCACAGCCGGAACCACGCTTCGTCGTCCTTGCCGTCAAGGAACGGGTGGGTGTAGCGCGCGCCCTCGAGCGCGCGCAGCGCGTCGGTCGGCAGCGCGACCGCCTGGGCCAGCGCCTCGGGCGCGCCGATCGCCGCGGTGAACTTCTCGGCCAGAGCCGCCGCGCACACCAGCCACTCGCCGGGCACTCGCGGCGAGGGCAGGGCGACGTAGTCGAGCTTCGGGTGGGCGACGATCGCCAGGTTGGCGGGGATCGTCCACGGGGTGGTGGTCCAGATCGGCAGCGCCACGGTGCCGCCGGCCAGCGCCGGATCGAGCACGCCGGCGTCGACGCCCGGCATCGGGAAGCGGACGTAGATCGACGGCGACCGCTTCTTCGCGTACTCGATCTCGGCCTCGGCCAGCGCGGTCTTGTCGCGCGTGCACCAGTACACCGGCTTCTTGCCGCGGTAGAGGTAGCCGCCGCGGGCGAACGCCGCCAGGGCCCGGACGATCGCGCGCTCGTAGCCGTGATCGAGCGTCAGGTAAGGGGTGTCCCAGGCCCCGAACACGCCGAGCCGCTCGAACTCGCGCCGCTGGATCGCGACGAACTTGCGGGCGTAGGCCTCGCACGCGGCCCGGACCTCGGCCTGGCTCATCGCGGCCCGCTTGTCGCCGAGCTCGCGCTCGACCGCGAGCTCGATCGGCAGGCCGTGGGTGTCCCAGCCCGGCACGTACGGCGCCTGCAGGCCCATCATCGTCTTGTGCTTGACGACGATGTCCTTCAACACCTTGTTGAGGATGTGGCCGTAGTGGATGTGGCCGTTGGAGTAGGGCGGGCCGTCGTGCAGCACGAACCGCGGCCGGCCGGCGCGGCTGGCCTGGATCGCGGCGTAGATGCCCTGGCGCTCCCACTCGGCGAGCAGCTCGGGCTCGCGCCTGGCCAGATCGCCCCGCATCGGGAACGCGGTCTCGGGCAGGTTGACGGTGTCCTTGTACGTTCCGGGGACCGCAGCCGACATGGGGCGGACGCTAGCACGAGCGGCGTCGGTGGTCGGCGACCCGGGCGGCTCCACGGCCCGCCGTCCAGGTGCTATGCACGCTGGCTCATGCGCTCCACTCTCGCCGTGTCGGTCGCGTCACTCACCTCGGTCGTGTCGGTCGCGCTGGCGCTGGTCGCCTGCGGCGATGATGGTGCGAGCGTTGGCGCCGACGCCGCCGTCGACGCCGCGCCGGTCCACGCCTTCGTGCCGCAGCCGACCGGGGTGTGCCCGACGCTGGCGGCCGGCGACGTCATGTTCGCGCCCGCCGGCATCACGCCGCGCATGGTCAGGCTCAACCTCGCGCCCGGGACGCTCCACGGCCCGCTGATCCTCTACTGGCACGCGACCGGCAGCAACCCGGGCGAGGCCGCGTACTCGCTCGGCGCCAGCGCCGCCGGGTTCACCGCCGCCGGCGGCGTGGTCGCGGCGCCGTACTCGGATCCGACCGCCGGTCAGTTCGAGTGGTTCCTGGTCAACATGAGCAACCGGCAGGACGACTTCCTCGTCGCCGACGAGATCGTCGCGTGCCTGGCCAAGGCCGGGCGCATCGACACCGATCATGTCCACAGCTGGGGCATGAGCGCGGGCGCGCTGCAGACCACCGCGATGAGCTTCCTGCGGTCGTCGTACATCGCCAGCGTCGCCACCTACTCGGGCGGCGTGCCGGCCGGGACCCAGACCCCGCCGCTCGATCCCGACAACCGGTTCGCGGCCATGATCTTCGACGGTGGGCCCAGCGACAACGTGTTCAGCATCGACTTTCAGGTGGCCAGCCAGAGTTACTACGACCTGCTCACCGCCGCCGGCCACTTCGCGACCCTGTGCAACCACGGCGGCGGCCACTCGATCCCGCGCCCGGCCGCGCCGTCGGTGCTGACCTTCTTCGCCGACAACGGTTTCGGCGACTGGCCGTCGCCCTACGCCGCCGCCGGGCTGCCGGCCAGCTTCCCGTCGTACTGCGCGCGCTGACCGCCGGATTGGCACGGGCGACGTCGGAGGGACCGGCTAGGTTCGGCGGCATGAGCGAAGCCCCGCCCCGCGCGTCGTGGGACCAGTACTTCATGAACATCGCGCTGGTCGTCGCGACCCGCTCGACCTGCCCGCGCAAGTACGTCGGCGCGGTCATCGTCCGCAACCGGACCATCCTGTCGACCGGCTACAACGGCTCGATCCGTGGCATGCCGCACTGCTCGGACGTCGGCCACATGATGGAGGACAACCACTGCGTGGCCACGATCCACGCCGAGGCCAACGCCATCATCCAGGCCGCGCGCAACGGCGCGATCATCGAGGGCGCTGACATCTACGTCACCGCGTCGCCGTGCTGGAACTGCTTCAAGCAGATCGCCAACGCCGGCGTCCGCCGAATCTGTTACGGCGAGTTCTATCGCGACGCCCGCATCTTCGACGTCGCCACCCGGATCGGCATCGAGCTCCTGCACCTGCCGCTGGCCGCGCCGACCAGCGCGAGCACGCCGCCGCTGCCGTCCTCGTGATCGCGCCGCCGATCGCCGCGGCGATCGACCACGTGGCGATTGGTCGGGCCGGTGCCGATCGGGCGCGCTTCTTTCTTGATCCGGGTGGGGCGCTCGCCTAGCCTGACGGTCCTCGCGGGCCGTGGCCCGTCCCCCACCGACCCGCCACCCTGGACCCAACCTTGCCCCTGCGCCGCCTCCTCCTCGTCGCTGCCATCGCGCTCGGTGTGACCGCCGGGCCCGTGGGACCGGACCTGCGGGACCTGCTCACCACGCCGAGCGCCGAGGCTCGCCCGGCCAAGGGCAAGGCGACCAAGGGCAAGGCAACCAAGGGCAAGGGCCGCAAGGGCGCGAGCCGCGCGGGCCGTGCGGGAAGCGTGCGCGATCGCCAGGACGACGGCATCGAGCGCGGTCGCCCCGGCCGTGGTCGCCGCGGCAAGAAGCTGGCGACGATCAAGGTCTGCAAGGATGTCGAGACCGGCAAGGGTCGCCGCGCGCGCCATCGCAAGCGGTGCACGTTCATCCGCCAGTTCCAGGGCCACGGCGTGGTCGCCGCCGACCTGCGGACCGCGGCGCTCGAGCGGCCCTCGGGCGATGTCTGGGTCTACGCCGAGAACCTGGGCGAGGAGGCCCGGGTCAACATCTACCGGCCCGACGGCGCCTACGACGAGGCCGCGCTGGCCAAGCTCGACGTGATCTTCCGCTGCAAGCGCACTCACGAGGTGCGCGCGCTCGACCCGCGCCTGTACGAGCAGCTGTCGCGCATCCAGGATCACTTCGGCGAGGTCCGCGCCGACGTGGTGTCCGGCTTCCGGTTCGCCGAGCGCAACTCCAGCCGCCACTACCACGCGTCGGCCATCGACATCCGGCTCGAGGGTGTCGGCCTCAAGGACATGTACTCGTACGCCCAGTCGCTCGACGCCGGCGGCATGGGCATGGGCATCTACCCGCACTCGGGCTTCATCCACGTCGACTATCGCGCGCCCGGCGAGCCCAGCTATCGCTGGACCGACTACAGCGGCTCCGGCTCGAGCGCGCGAGCCCGGCGGGCGCGCGGCCGCGATCACCGCAAGGTCCCGGGCCGCTCCGCTCGGGCCAAGCGCCCGACCAGCTGACGGCGCCCGCGATGCGCTCGCTGTGGGCCTGGGGCACGGTCGATCGCTTTCCCGACGACGACGCGCGCCGCCGTCTGGCCCAGACCGCGCGCCTGCTCACCGGCGGCGCGGTCGCCACGCTGCGGCCGTTGCCGCGCGACGATGATGCGCGAGTGCCCGACGGTCGGGTCACGCCGCCGGGTTCGCTGGTCGGGCTGGCCTCGCTGGCCTCGCGCGATCGCGCGGCGCATGCCTATGGCCGCGGCTACCCCGATCTGATCCGTGGCTTCGCCGGCGACTTCGCCGCCGCGCCCGACGTCGTGGTCCGCCCGCGCACCGCCGGTGAGCTCGCGGCGATCCTCGACTGGTGCGCCGACGCGCGGCTGGCCGCGGTGCCGTACGGCGGCGGCACCAGCGTGGTCGGTGGCGTCGAGCTGCCGCTGGCGGCGCGCGAGGCCTGGGCCGGCGTCGTGTCGATCGATCTCGGCGGGCTGGCCGGCGTGCTCGAGGTCGACCACGAGTCGGGCGCGGCCCGGATCGGCGCGGGCACGCTCGGCCCCGCGCTCGAGGCCGGCCTGGCCGCGCACGGGCTCACCCTGCGCCACTTCCCGCAGTCGTTCGAGCACTCGACCCTCGGCGGCTGGCTGGCGACCCGGGCCGGCGGCCACTTCGCGACCGGGCCGACCCACATCGACGACTTCGTCGAGGCCCTGACGGTCGTCACCCCGCAGGGCGTGGTCGCCACCCGCCGCCTGCCGGCCTCGGGCGCTGGCCCCGATCCCCAGCGCCTGTGGCTCGGCTCCGAGGGCGCGCTCGGCGTCATCACCGAGGCCTGGATGCGGGTCAGTCCCCGGCCGCGCTGGCGAGCCCGGGCGTCGATCAAGTTCGCGCGCTGGGCCGACGCCGTCGCCGCCACCCGCGCCCTGGCCCGGTCCGGGCTGCAGCCCGCCAACTGCCGCCTGCTCGATCCCGCCGAGTGCCTGCTGCACCAGGTCTCGCAGGGCGGCCAGAGCGTGCTCCTGCTCGGCTTCGAGTCGGCCGATCATCCGCTCGAGGCCTGGCTCGGCCGCGCCCTCGAACTGGTCCGCGATCACCACGGCACCGTCGGCTCCGGCCCGACCTACGACGATCGCGGCGACCTCGACGGCTCGTGGCGCAAGGCCTTCATCGACGCCCCGTATCTGCAGTCGGCGCTGGTCTCGATCGGCGTCCTCGCCGACACCTTCGAGACCGCATGCACCTGGGCCGCGTTCCCCGCGGTCCACGCCGCCATCACCGCGGCCGCGCAGGACGCGCTGCGCCGCACCGTCGGCGGCGGCCTGCTGTCGTGCCGCTTCACCCACGTCTATCCCGACGGCCCCGCGCCCTACTACACCTTCGTCGGGCCGGCGCCGGCCGGCGGCGAGCTGTCAGCCTGGCGCGACGTCAAGGCCGCGGTGTCCGACGCCCTGCACGCCGCTGGCGCGACGATCACCCACCACCACGCCGTCGGCCGCGTCCACCGGCCCTGGTACGACCGCGAGCGCCCCGACCTCTTCGCCGACGTCCTGCGCGCCGCCAAGCGCACCCTCGACCCGGCCGGCATCCTCAACCCCGGCGTCCTCGTCGACGCCTGACCGAAACGCGCGCCCGCTTTCGGCCCGTGGTAAGCACGAGCCATGCTGCGCAGCATCAGCATCGAGAACTTTCGCGCGTTGCGCGAGTTCCGCATGTCCGGCCTCGGCCGGGTCAACCTGCTGGTCGGCACCAACAACTGCGGCAAGACGTCGGTGCTCGAGGCGATCCACATCCTCGCGGCGGTTGGGCAACCTGACGCGCTCGTAGAGGCGCTCGTGCGTCGCGGCGAGATTCCCGCGGTGGGAGAGACCGATATCGAGATCGGACACCTCTTTCGCGGACATCGCGCCACCGAAGGGGTCGGGTTTCGAATAGCGAGTGCGAACGATCAGGCAGAATCGAGCGTCGTCGCCTCCATTCAGTCACGGGAGGTCGGGAAGCCAAGCTTTCGCGAGCTGAGGAACAACGGATTGTCGCCGCATGTGCACTTCTTTGGGCCCGGAGATCGGGTATCAGAGTTGGGATTTCGGCTCGAATGGCACCAGGGCCAGCGCCAGGTCGCCATCGATGTTCCGGTGACGCACGAGAGCGATGTGCCCCTGCGCGGTGTCGGCTTCGCCCGCGACGAAGGCCAGAACGAAGCGGTTCGTTTCATCAGGACCGGAGGGCTCTCTCAGGAGGAGGTCGTGCAGTTGTTCGACGCCACGGTGCTCACGCCCGATGAGGCGGTGTTGCTTGAGGCTCTTCACGCCATCGAGCCGACGGTCGAGCGCATAGCATCCATCACCGGGCGGCACGTCGACGACAGAGGCCGCGGCGGTATGGTGATGATGGTGGCGGGGCAGCGAGTGCCCGCGGGCTCGATGGGCGACGGAGTCGGGCGGCTGCTCGGTATCGCGCTGGCACTCGTACGCGCGAAGGGAGGGATCCTGTTGGTGGACGAGATCGACACCGGGCTGCACTACACCGTGTTGACCAAGATGTGGCGGCTCGTTCTCGATACTGCGACCCGGCTCGACGTTCAGGTGTTCGCGACGACGCACAGCCTCGACTGCTACGAGGCGCTGGGGGAGGTCGCGGAGCCTGGTCGCGATGACGTGTCGCTCCAGCGGATCGAGCGCGGTCGGGCCGAAGCAATCGCCTATACGGCCGGCATGCTGCGCAAGGCGGCTGAGCACGGCATCGAAGTCCGATGAGTCGGCGGCGGCTGGGCCTCAACGCGCCGAAGGTCCTGCTGGTCGAAGGCAAGGACGAGCAATACGTGCTGCCCGAGTTGCTGGAGCTCGCCGGGATCTCCTGGCCCGAGCCCGCACCGGTCGAGGTCGTCGAGACGGACGGCGTCACCAAGTTGCTGGACGCCGACTTCCTTGGTACGGCGTACTGGGCGCCGCAGCGAGCGGTGCTGGGCTTGCTCGTCGACGCCAACGGCGACGTTCCCGCGCGCTGGGCCCGGGTGCGAACCTTGCTGGCGGCGATCGCGCCGGGGTTTCCACAGGATCTCGATCCGAACGGTGTCGTTCATCAACCGGATGGCGGGCCGCGGCTCGGCGTCTGGCTCATGCCCGACAACCTGCGGACCGGGATGCTCGAGACGCTGCTCCTCGCGATCCGCAACGTTGATCCGGCGGTCTGGGCTCACGTCAAGGCGACCGTCGAGGAGGCGCGGCGGGTTGGCGCGTCGTTCCGCGAGGCGCATCGCGACAAGGCTGAGCTTCACACCTGGCTGGCCTGGCAGGATCCGCCGGGCCAGGCGCTCGGCACAGCAGCCAAGGCCCATCACTTCGACGTCGCGTCGCCGAGCTTCACCCCGTTCGTGGCCTGGTTCCGCCGCCTGTTCGAGGTCTGAGCCGACCGCGCCGTCGGAGCTCGGCCCGACGCCGCAGGAGCTCGACCGCGTGGCAAATCCCCGACCACTCGCGACACCGGCAGTCACTCCGCACGGGCGATTGCCGGGCCTCCGCTGACCGGCGACGCTGGTTCGATGTCCTCGGCGCGTTCGACATGGTCCCGGCTATGCGCGAATCGCCGAGGAGTTGTCTCGCCTTGCGGGGGACGATGAGCGCGCTCAGCGGATTGCGAGCGTGCTGAGCCGGGTCTGGGAGCGCCCAGATCCGACCATGGACCTGATGGACATTGGCGAACTGCTCGCGGCCCTCGACGGGCTTGAGGACCACGTTCGCAAGGCACTTCTCGATAGTCACGGCCGCGTACGCGCTGACAAGATCGATGACCTACGCCGACGGTCAACGTATCTAGACTTCGCCGAAGGCGATCCACAGGCGCCGCTGGCCGTGAGCAACGCCTTCGCGCACGTCGCCGCGCTTGCCGTCGCGCTCGAGGACGCGCAGAGGAGCGGCCTGCACATCGCCATCGGCTGACGCTTCGGAGATTGCCTTGCGGGGACCCCGGCGCGCCTTGATTCGGAGGAACTGGGCCTGGAGGTAGGTCTCCTTGGCGCGGGCGCCCGGGTTGCGCACCAGGCGCACTGGACGAGTAGGTCTATGGCCACGCGGGTCGGGCCGCCCGGTGGAGACCTGACCTGAAGCAACCCCGGCGTCCTCGTCGACGCTTGACCGATCCGATCGATCGCCGCAAGTTGCGCGGTGGAAACCGGGCGGAAACAAGCGCCGGCTACGGTCGGGGCATGAAGAAGGTCGAGGCGATCATCAAGCCCTTCAAGCTCGACGAGGTGAAGGAAGCCCTCGCCGAGATCGGCGTCCACGGCATGACCGTGTCCGAGGTGAAGGGCTTCGGGCGCACCGGCGGCAAGAAGGAGGTCTACCGCGGTAGCGCGTACGTGGTCGACTTCGTGCCGAAGGTCAAGCTCGAGATCATCGTCGCCGACGACGCCGTCCGGCAGGTGGTCAACACGATCACGGAGGCCGCCCGCACCGGGCGGATCGGCGACGGCAAGATCTTCGTGACGCCCGTCGACGAGGTCATCCGCATCCGCACCGGCGAGACCGGCGAGGACGCGATCTAGTTTCCGTCACGCAGCAGCACCGCAACCAGCCCAGGAGAGACCGGACCATGGATCCCAAGGACATCAAGGCCTACGCCGAGCAGCACGGCGCGAAGATGATCGACGCGAAGTTCGTCGACTTCCTCGGCTCGTGGAAGCACCTCACCTTCCCCATCGACCGCTTGCAGGAAGGCCTCGAGGACGGCTACGGTTTCGACGGCTCGTCGGTCGCCGGCTGGCGCGCGATCAACTCGTCGGACATGTTGCTGATGCCCGACCCGACCAGCGCGGTCATGGACCCGTTCCTGACCACGCCGACCCTGTCGCTGCTGTGCGAGGTGCTCGACCCGATCACCCGCGAGCCGTACAGCCGCTGCCCGCGCAGCCTGGCCAAGCGCGCCGTCAACCACCTGCGCTCGACCGGCCTCGCCGACACCGCGTTCTTCGGCCCCGAGGCCGAGTTCTTCGTGTTCGACAGCGTCCGCTACGACAACGCGCCCCACTCGAGCTTCTTCGCGATCGACTCCGACGAGGGCGGCTGGAACTCGGGCCGGACCGAGGGCGGCCGGAACCTCGGCAGCAAGACCCCGACCAAGGGCGGCTACTGCACGGTCTCGCCGCTCGACACGCTGTCGGATCTCCGCACCCAGATGGTCATGACCATGCAGGCCGTCGGCATCGTCATCGAGACCCACCACCACGAGGTGGCGTCGGCCGGTCAGTGCGAGATCGACATGAAGTACGACACGCTGGTCAAGATGGCGGACCAGGTGCTCTGGTACAAGCACATCGTCAAGAACGTCGCGCGCAAGGGCGGCAAGACCGCGACGTTCATGCCGAAGCCGATGTACGGCGACAACGGCAGCGGCATGCACACCCACCAGTCGCTGTGGAAGGGCGGCAAGCCGCTGTTCGCCGGCGACAGCTACGCCGGCATGTCGGAGATGGCGCTGTTCTACATCGGCGGCCTGCTCAAGCACGCCGGCGCGATCTGCGCGTTCGCCAACCCGACCACCAACAGCTACCGCCGGCTGGTCCCCGGCTACGAGGCGCCGGTCAACCTCGCGTACTCGGCGCGCAACCGCTCGGCGTCGATCCGCATCCCGATGTACTCGAGCTCGCCCAAGGCCAAGCGCCTCGAGCTGCGCTCGCCCGACCCGAGCTGCAACCCGTACCTGGCGTTCGCGGCCATGCTGATGGCCGGCCTCGACGGCATCGAGCACCGCATCCACCCCGGCGAGCCGCTCGACAAGGACCTGTATTCGCTGTCGCCCGAGGAGCTGGCCGAGGTCCCGACCGTGCCCGGCTCGCTCGACGGGGCGCTGGCCGCGCTGCGCGCCGACCACGACTTCCTGCTCAAGGGCGACGTGTTCTCGACCGACCTGATCGACGCCTGGATCGCGCACAAGAGCGAGGCCGAGGCCGACCACGTCCGGCTGCGGCCGGTGCCGGCCGAGTATCACCTGTACTACGACTGCTGATCTGTTCAGGGGTGGGGGCGGCGCGGGCGTACGGGAGCTGCGCACGGGGCGCGATCGGGTAATCGATCGTGCGCGGGCCCCCGATCGGCGGCCTGAGCGGTCGCCGCGGTGGGCGCGGTCCCTTGTGCGCTCCTGGCCGCGGGGCCTATAATCTCAGGATTCCGGGGGCGTACGCCCCAATGGCGTCCCCCGCGTGACCCTGACCTCGCTTCGCGAACGTCTGCTCGTCGACTCCTTTCGCTGGGCGCCGACCGGGTTGTATTCGACCCTGGTCGGCTGGGGCGCGAGGACCCGACTGCCACGTGCGCTGCGGGCGCCGCTGTACGGCGCGTTCGCACGGGCGGTGGACGCTCGGACCGAGGAGGCCGGTGAGGCCCTCGTCGAGTATCCGAGCTTCGGCGACTTTTTCGCCCGCCACCTGCGGCCGGGGCTGCGGCCGATCGCAGCCGGGGCGGTGGTCGCGCCGTGCGACGGGCTGGTGGCGGCGGCCGGTCCGATCGCCGGCGACACCATGGTCCAGGCCAAGGGCAAGGACTACACGGTCGGCGAGCTGGTGGTCGACGACGACCTGGCGGCGGCGATGCGCGACGGTCAGTTCGCGACCATCTACCTGTCCCCGCGCGACTATCACCGGGTCCATACGCCGGTGGCGGGCACCCTGCGCGCGTACCATTACGTCCCCGGCCGGCGCTGGCCGGTCAGCCTGCCGTTCGTCCGCCGGGTAGACCGCCTGTTCGCGGTCAACGAGCGGGTGGTGATCGAACTCGACACCGCCTGGGGGCCGGCGGCCGTGGTGATGGTCGCCGCGGTCGGGGTCGGCAACGTCTGGCTCGGCCACCTCGGCGACCACGGCGACGACACCCGGTCCTGGCGCGCCCACGCCGAGCAGCATCGCGTCGGGGTCGAGGCCACGCTCACGGCCGGCGACGAGCTCGGGGCGTTCCTGCTCGGCTCGACCGTGATCGTGCTCTTGCCCAGGGGCGCGCCGCGCCTCGACCTGGCCGAGGGTGACGCGGTGCGGTGCGGCCAGGCGGTGACCACCGCCCAGGAGTCGCGCCCGTGACCCGACGCCCCGATGACGGCGACGGCGAGGGCGAGGACGATCCGGCCGCGGTCGAGCGCCCGCGGCGCCGGCGCCGCGCGGGCGGGTTGCGGATCCCGTCGGACAACGTGCCCCGTCACAGCGGTTCGCAGCCCGTGGTGGCGCCGGTGCCCGAGGAGCCGTCGCTGGCGGTGTCGATCGCGTACGCGTTCGGCGACGACGCGTCGCAGCCGCGGCTGCGGGTCGAGCTCGATCCCGACGACACCACCGCGATCGGCGCGCGCCCGGACGGGGCGTCGCCGCCGCCGTTCGACGACGACGAGCCCGATGGCCGGACCCGGCAGATGCCGGCGATGAACCTCGAGGCGCTGGGCCTGACCGCCGAGGACGATCCGTTCACGACCACCCACGTCGGTCCGCCCGAGCCGCCGCCGGCCAGCGACGCGATCCCCGAGGCGGTCGACGTCAACCTCGACGACGACGACGGCGACGGCAGCACGGGTGAGTCGCCCCCGGTCGCGATGATCCCGGTGGCGCCGCCTCGCCGCGACCCCGTGCCGGTGGCGCTGGCGCCGGTGCTGACCGCCGCGGCCGCGGGCCCGATCACCGACGAGTTGCCGGG
>JAYVSF010000804.1:0-5809 GCA_043775605.1 Myxococcales bacterium | reverse complement strand
GCTTCCTCGGGCCCAACGGCGCCGGCAAGACCACGACCATCCGCTGCCTGATGGGGCTGTGCTCGATCACCGGCGGCAGCGCCGACATCCTCGGCCAGCCAGTGCCGAGCCGGGCTGCCCGCCAGCGGCTGGGTTTCCTGCCCGAGCAGCCGTACTTCTACGACTACCTCACCGTCGGCGAGCTGCTCGATCTCGGCGGCCGGCTGTTCGGCATGGCGGCCCGCGATCGCCGCCGGCGCGCTGACGAGCTGATCGCCCGGGTCGGCCTGGCCGGTGCCCGCGGCCAGAACTTGAAGAAGTTCTCCAAGGGCATGCTGCAGCGGGCCGGCCTCGCGCTCGCGCTGATCAACGATCCCGATCTGGTGGTGCTCGACGAGCCGATGAGCGGCCTCGACCCGGTCGGACGCAAGGAGGTCCGCGACCTCATCCTCGAGCTGCGCGACCAGGGCAAGACCGTGTTCTTCTCGTCGCACATCCTGTCGGACGTCGAGACCATCAGCGATCGGGTCGCGATCGTGGTCGGCGGCCGGATCGAGGACGTCGGCCGGCCGCGCGACCTGGTCAGCCACACGCTGCTCGGCACCGAGGTCAGCCTGCGCCTGGGCGAGGTGGCGCCCGCGGCGGCGCGGGCCGCGATCGCCGCGGCCGCCGAGCAGGTCCGTGACAGCGCCGCCGAGCTGATCGTCAGCCTCGCGACCGGCGCCGACGTCGACGAGTTCCTGGCCCTGGTCCGCGGCCACGGCGGCAAGATCGTCGCGGTCACACCGCGCTACCAGACCCTCGAGGATCTGTTCATGCGCCGGGTCGAGGCCGCGCGGGCCGCGGGTGGCGCGCGCACCGTGGAGGCGGCGTCGTGATCGGCCGGCTGTGGGCGATCGCGCTCAACACCTTCCGCGAGGCCGCGCGGATCCGGGTGCTGTACGGCATCATCGTGCTGGTGGTCGGCGCCAACCTGGCGGCGGTGGTGCTCGGCAAGATGTCGATGGGCGAGCAGGCCCGGGTCGCGCGCGACTTCGGCCTGGCCGGCATCTCGATGTTCGGCGCGCTGACCGCGATCTTCCTCGGCGTGTTCCTGCTGTACAGCGAGGTCCAGCGGCGGACGATCTACGCGATCGTCACCAAGCCGATCTCGCGCTGGGAGTTCGTCGTCGGCAAGTACCTCGGCATGGTGCTGGTCCTGACCGTGCTGGTCGCGCTGTTCTCGGCGGCGATGGCCGGGCTGCTCGCGGCCCAGGGCCTGGCCATCACCCCGGCGGTGACCAAGGCGATCTCTCTGGCCTGGTGCGAGGTGGTGACGGTGGCGGCGATCGCGGTGTTCTTCTCGGCGTTCTCGAGCCCGTTCCTGTCGGGCATCTTCGCGCTCGCGCTGTTCGCGATCGGCCGGATCACGCCCGACCTGCGGGCCGCGATCGCGACCTCGCACGAGCCGTGGATCCGCTGGGTGGCCCGGGCCGCGCTGACGGTGGTCCCCGACCTCCACCTGTTCTCGGTGTCGGGCCAGACCGTCGACGGCGCCGCGGTCAGCGTCCACGGCGACTTCGTGAGCTGGGCCTACGTCGGCAGCGCCGCGACCCACGGCCTCTTGTGGTCGGCGGCGCTGCTGGTGATCGGCTGCGTCATCTTCCGCCGGAGAGACTTCGTGTGAGGAAGTCGTCGCGGCTCGCGCTGGCGATCCTGGCCGGCCTCGCGCTGGTGCTGGCGGTGGCGGCGACCCGCGCGGTGTGGCTGGGTGGCCAGGCACTCGACGACGGCGACACCGCCGCGGTCCAGGGTGATCGGGCCGGCGCGATCGTGGCGTGGCGGACCGCGGCCCGCTGGTACGTGCCCGGCCTGGGCGCGAGCGAACCGGCCCTGGCCCGGCTCGAGCGAGCCGCGCTCGCGGCCGAGGCCGACCACGACCCCGCGACCGCGCTGGCGGCGTGGCAGGCGATCCGGACGTCGATCCGTTCGCTGGCCGGCCTGACCGCGCCGTTCGCCGACCGCCTGGCCCGCGCCGACGCCCGCATCGCGGCGCTGCTGGCCGCGCAGCCGGGCCCGACCGTCGCTGGCAAGTCGATCGAAGTGCGCGCCGCGTGGCACGCCCGGGTCCTGGCCGGTGCGCCGCGGACCTCGCGCGCGATGCTGATCCTGGCCGCGCTCGGCCTCGCGACCTGGCTGGCCGGCGGCGTCACTCTGATCCGCCGCGGCCTGACCGAGGACGGTGGCCTGCGCCGCACCGCCGCCACCCGCGCCGCCGTCACCATCGTCGCCGGCGCCGCCCTCTGGCTGGTCGGCATCGCTCTTTCGTGACCTTCGGATGATAACGTCGCCGGCGATGTCGACCGACGCGGCTCCGTCCGTGCAGCTGGAGCGCCTGGCCGCGGTGGTGCGAGGCTGGGTCGAGGCGATGCTGCACCGGACCGCGCGCACCCGCGAGGTCGTGGCCGGGGTGCCGCGCTCGCGCTACGCAGTGGCGGCGGCCGACGTCGTCCGGCTGCTCGGCGACGCCAGTCGGCCGGCGGGCGAGGTGGTGGCGGCCGAGGCCGACCTGGCCTGGCGCACCACCATCCTGCCCGGCTCGCGGTTCGCGATCCTGTGCGCGGGCGCCGGCCTCGATGACGCCGCGACCCGGATCGCCGCGGTGCTGGCCGCGCTCGAGCATGATCCCGATCTCGAGCGGGCCTGCGCGTTCGCGTGGGACGACTTCACCCGCAAGCGGCCCGACGCCGGCTTCCTGATCGATCTCGTCGCCGGCGACGATCCGGCGGCGCGCGAGGCGGCCCGGGCCGCGCTGGCGGCCGACGCCCCGCTGCGGGCGCTGCGCGTCGTCCTGGTCGGCGCGCCGGCCGAGGCCGACACCGTGCCGCCGTCGCGCCGCACCGTGCGCCTGACCGATCGGATCATCGCCCACCTGCAAGGCGACGACGGCCTCGACCCCACGCTCGATGGCGTGGTCAGCGCCGCGCCGGTGGCGGCCCGGGCGGCGATCGTGATGGCGCCGGCGATCGTCGACATGGTGGTCAAGGCCCTGCGCCTGGCCGACCGTGGGCCGCCGGCGCGCGTGCTCGTGGTCGGGCCGATCGGCGTCGGCAAGCTGATGATGGTGCGGGCCTTGGCCGCCGAGCTCGGCCGGCCGGTGCTGCGGGTCGACGTCGGCGAGCTGCTGCGCGGCGCCGATCGCCTCGACGAGCGGATGGCGCGGATCGGCCGCGAGGCGATGCTGCGGCGCGCGGTGGTGGTGCTGCGCGGCGGCACCGCCCTCGAGGATCAGGCCACGCCGCTGGCCGAGCGCCTGGCCGAGCTGGCGTGCCGGCTGCCGGGTCCGGTGGTGTTCACCAACCACGTCCGGCCGTCGTGGCTGATCCACGCGGTCAACGAGCTGGTCGAGGTCGCGGTGCCGGCCCCCGGCGTCCACGACCGCGAGGCGCTGTGGCGGGCCGCGCTCGGCCCCGATCGCGCGCTGGTCGACGACGACACGGTCGAGGAGGTCGCCGGCCGGTTCGCGCTGGGCGGCTCGGCGATCACCCGCGCCGCCGAGCGCGCGGTGGTGCAGGCCCAGCTGCGCGGCCGCAGCCACCTCACGATCCACGATCTGACCGAGAGCGCGCGGCTGATGCTCCAGCACCGGCTGGGCACCGTCGCCCGCCGGATCCAGCCCGGCTTCACCTGGGACGATCTGGTCCTGCCCGACGACACGATGGACACGATCAACGAGCTGGTCGCGTTCGCCAAGCACCGGGCCCGCCTGCTCGAGGACTGGGGCTGGGCCAAGAAGCTGCCGTACGGCCGCGGGGTCTCGGCGATCATGGCCGGGCCACCCGGCACCGGCAAGACCATGGTCGCGCAGATCCTCGCCGGCGAGATGGGTTACGACCTCTACCTGATCGAGCTGGCCCAGGTCGTCAACAAGTACGTCGGCGAGACCGAGAAGAACCTGGCCCGGGTGTTCGACGAGGCCGAGAGCTCGCACGCGATCCTGTTCTTCGACGAGGCCGACGCGCTGTTCGCCAAGCGCACCGAGGTCAAGAGCTCCAACGATCGCTACGCCAACCTCGAGGTCAACTACCTGCTGCAGCGGATGGAGACCTACAACGGCATCACCCTGCTCGCGACCAACCTCGAGCAAGGGCTCGACGAGGCGTTCAAGCGCCGGGTCCGATTCTCGATCATGTTCGAGATGCCCGAACCGCCGGTGCGCGAGAAGCTGTGGCGCAGCATGTTCCCGGCCGAGGTCCAGATCGCCGACGACGTGCCGTGGGCGCGGCTGGCCGAGCGCTACGAGATGGCCGGCGGCTACATCAAGAAGGCGACCCTGCGCGCGGCGGCGCGTGCCATCGCCCGCGGCAAGGACGCGACCGTGACCGCCGCCGACATCGAGCTGGCGGCCGCGCTCGAGTATCGCGAGATGGGTCGCGTCGGGTAGCGACCGCGGCGTTCGATCGCTGTACGCGCGGCCGGACCGGTCGATTCACGGGGAGTGCGACATCTCCTCGTCCTGCTGGCGACCCTGGCCGGGTGCAAGTACCTCGACCAGCCCAAGAAGGTCGCCGAGCTGGAGAAGCGGCTCGACGAGGTCTCGGCGGTGCTGACCCAGATGACCGGCGAGCCGGTCGGCCAGCGGCCCAAGGCCAAGGAGGAGGCCGACGCCGACGCCGGCCACGGCAAGAAGGGCGCCAAGGGCAAGAAGGCCAAGGCCGACAAGGCCGACAAGGCCGACAAGGCCGACAAGGCCGACAAGGCCGACAAGGCCGACAAGCTGGCCAAGGTCCGGGCCGCGCGCGACGAGGACGCGGTCGAGCCCGCCGAACCCGCCGACTCCGCCGATGAGGACGCAGGCCCCGCCGAGCCGCGCCACCCGTCCGACTGGCGCGCCGCCAACCGCGAGGCCGCCGCCGACCACGCCGACCCGCCGGCCGAACCCGTCGCCGAACCGGCCAAGGCCCCGGTCAACGTCGCCTGGGGCTACGAAGGTGACGACGGCCCCGCCGCGTGGGCCAAGCTCGATCCGTCGTTCGCCACCTGCGGCAAGGGCGACCAGCAGTCGCCGATCGACATCCTGCCCCGGCGCTCCGAGGCGCCGGAGGTGATCTTCGTCTACAAGCCGAGCGCCGGCACGGTCGTCGACAACGGCCACACCCTCGCGGTCGACCTCGAGCCCGGCAGCTTCATCGTCGTCGATGGCACCCGCTACGACCTGATCGGGCTGCACGTCCATACCCCGAGCGAGCACACCATCGCCGGCGACAGCTTCCCGATGGAGCTGCACCTGGTCCACCGCAGCAAGGCCGGCCGCCTCGCGATCGTCGCGGTGCTGTTCACCGAGGGCGAGGCGTCGTCGGCGCTGGCCGCGGTGTGGAAGGCGGCGCCGAAGGCCAGGGGCGCCAGCAAGCTCAAGCGGCCGTTCGATCCCGCCGCGCTCTTGCCCAAGGATCAGGCCGCGTATCGCTACGACGGCTCGCTGAGCGAACCGCCGTGCACCGAGGGCGTGATCTGGGAGGTCCTGCGCCGGCCGCGCACCGAGGACGATCACACCATCGCCGGGCTGCGCCAGCGCTTCGGCGCCAACGCCCGCCCGGTCCAGGACCTCGGCGACCGCCAGCTGCGCTGAGCCCGTCGATCCATCACCGTGAGCCAGGACGCCGCCACCATGTCGATCCCCACCCCGACCAGCTCGCTCCACCGCGCCTGCCCGCAGTGCGGCAAGCTCGCCGCGCTCGGCCGCCGGTTCTGCGGTGGTTGCCGGGCGGTGCTGGTCAAGCCATGCGCGGCCTGCGGCTTCGGCAACGACAAGGATGATGTCTGGTGCGGCGGCTGCGGCGCCGGCCTGAGC
>JAYVSF010000803.1:0-4537 GCA_043775605.1 Myxococcales bacterium | reverse complement strand
ATTTTCAACAGCCGACGGGACATCGCCCGGTCACCAGCGCCAAGTTGGACGATGAACGATGCAGCGACAGCCGGATCGCCGCCGGCGCACGGCGTTCGGGTTCACGTCAGGGGGGGGCTCGCGGCCGGTCCGCGGCCGACCAGGCGCACCCGGCCCTCGACACCGACCTGGCGTCGCTCGGGCGGCAGGGTCGCGTCGTCGAGGTCGGCCTCGACGCACGAGACCTCGAGCGCGGGGTCGAGCTCGACGCCGATCGTCTGCACGGTCGCGGTCATCGGTGCGGCGTCGGTGTCGAACGTCCGGGCGAGGGTATGCTCGCGACATGTCGCATCGTGTCGCCGGTGATCCTGGCTCGGACGTGCGCGCGAGAGCCGTGCTCGTGGTGGCGCTGCTCGCGGCAGCGGTCACCGACGCCGCTGCCGACTCGCTCGTCGACGTCGATGTGCCAGCGACCGCCGCGGGGCAGGTCACGATCCGCGATCGTGATTCGGGCCTGTCGGTCGCGGTCTCGCTCGAGGGGGCGAGACCGGCGCGGGGACGGAGGGCCGATGGGCGGGTGGTGTATCCACGGGGCGGCCCGGACGGCGGGGAGGTCCTGCTGGTCGTCGAGCCAGACCATGTCGAGGACTTCGTCGACCTGCGGGCGCGCCCCGCGACCACGGCGCTGCGCTACCGGGTGAGTCTCGGCAACGTCGCCGGCCTCCGGCTGGTCGACAACACGCTCGAGCTGCTCGACAGCGCGGGCATCCCGCGGCTGCGGGTCGATCCGCCATCGGTCGAGGATGCGCGCGGTCGTCGGGTGGACGCCACGCTCGCCGTCGAGGGCTGCGCTCACGATCGCGATCCGCGCGCGCCGTTCCGGCGTCCCGTGATCGCTCCGGGGGCCGCGAGCTGCACGCTGGTCGTCGGGTGGCGCGACGACCAGCTCGCGTATCCGCTGCGGGTCGATCCGATCTGGCGGACCACCGCGACGGCGATGGTGACCGCCCGCACCAGCCACACGATGACCGTGCTCGACCCGGCGGCGCCGGCGAGCCTGGTGCTCGTGGCCGGCGGCCTCTCCACGCCGGGAGGCGCCGCGCTGGTCCGCGCCGAGCTGTACGAACCGTTGAGCCGGCGGTTCGCGGCCACCGGCTCGATGGCGGTCGCCCGCGGCCGTCACACCGCGACGCTCCTGCCCGGGGGGGCCGTGCTCGTCGCCGGCGGAGTCGACAGCGCGAACACGCCGCTCGCCTCGCTCGAGGTCTACGATCCGGCGAGCGGGGGCTTCGTCACCGACGGCAACGCGCTGACGGCGGCGCCCCGCTTCGACCACGTCGCGGTCGCGCTCGCCGACGGGCGCGTCCTGCTCGCCGGCGGCACCTCGCCGCCCCTCAACCAGCCAACCGGCACGGGGTACATCTACGCCTTCACGGCGCTGGTCGGGAGCCCGCCGACCGGCGTCATCAGCACGCTGTCGCCGATCGCCGCGCCGATGGCGACCGCGCGCAGCGGGGCCGCAGCCGTGCGCCTGTCCGACGGGAAGGTCCTGGTCACCGGCGGCTTCGTGCTGGCTGGCGGGGCGCTGCAGGCGCTCCAGAACGGCGAGGTGTTCGACCCGCAGTCCGGAACGTTCGGCGCGGTCACCACCACGGGGGGTGGCCTGCCCAACATGGGCGCGCAGCGAGGGTTCCACACGATCACGCCGCTCGGCGACGGCACGTACGTCGTCGTGGGTGGCCTGTCGAGAATCCCGGGCGGCAGCGCCCAGGCGCCGGCCGACATCTTCGCCGACGGGAGCACCGGCACGGTGACCGGCTTTCTACCCACCGGCGTGCCGCCCCTGCTGACCGTGGCGCGCTCGAGCCACAGCGCCGTGGCCCTGCCGTCGGGAGACGTCCTGATCGCCGGCGGCTTCACGACCGGCGGCGACGCGACGTCGTCGGCCGAGGTGTTCCGCCGGGCCACCCACACCTTCGAGCCTCTCGGAGTCCCGGTCCCGATGTTGGCGCGCGGCGATCACGCGGCGGTCCTGGTCAACGCCGGTGAGGCGCTCGACGCCGGCCGCGCGGTCCTGGTCACCGGCGGAGCCAACGCGCGGACGGCCGGCGCGCAGGTCACGTCCTCTGCTCAGCTCCTGGTCATCCGCGACGGCGAGGCGTGCGGCCTCGACGCCGACTGTGGTTCGGGCCACTGCGTCGCCGCGGTGTGCTGCGACACCGAGTGCGTCGGGACGTGCCGCTCGTGCGCCAGCGGCACGTGCGGGCCGGAGCCCGCCGGGACGTCGCTGGGGTGGACCTGCGCGAACGACGTCGAGGTCGAGCTCGGCTGTGCCGCCGACGGATCGCCGACCGTCCTGCGGTCGACCGCGTGCCCGGCCGGCTGCGCGAGCGATCGCTGCGCGCCGGCTGCGACCGACGCCGCCGTCGATGCGGTGGCACCGGATGCGGGTGCGGCTGCCTCGGATGGCGGCGGCTGTGGATGCCGCGCGGACGCCGCCCTTGGGCCTCGCGGCTGGTGCGCGCTCCTGCTGGCCGGCGCGCTCATCGCGGCGCGGCGCCGGCGCTGACGCGACGGAAGATCGGCCAGCTCGCCGAGGTCGACGAGCCGCCTTTCACCAATATAAGTAGTGACCCCAGAGGGACTTGAACCCTCGTTTTCGACGTGAGAGGCCGACGTCCTAGACCACTAGACTATGGGGCCGATGAGCGAGTGCTTGTCGCAGAAACGCGCGGGCTCGTCAAGATCGACGTGACGTCAAGGTCGACGGGCTCGCGCTTCGTTCGGGGACTTGGATTCGAACCAAGATAGCCAGCTCCAGAGACTGGCGTCCTGCCATTAGACGATCCCCGAATGTTCAGGACCACCTGCGTGGTCGGGGTGAATTCCTACTCGGTCGCCCCGCCTCCGTCAAGGGGGGGATGCGTCGGTGAAGCTGGGGCGACGACGACGGCGATCCAGGTCGTGCCGCCGACCCGGTAGACATGGACCGCTCGCCAGGGCCCGGCGTCGTCGCGCAGGAAGCGGATCACGTCGACCCCCGCCACCCGGTAGGGGCCGAGGGTGCGGACCACCAGGCCGCGGCGCTGCCACAGCCGCTGGTACCAGTCGGCGGTGGCCCGGAAGCCGAGGGCCGAGGCGTGGCGGTCGCCATCGACCCGGCTGCCGCGCGGGAAGGGCGGATCGGGCTCGGCGCGGGCGGTCGGTGCGACCGCGCCCAACGCCAGCCAGCCCGCGACCGCAGCCGCGGCTACCCAGGCGGTCCGCGCGGTGGTCAGCACGGTCTTACGGTAGCATTGACCACCATGCGCAGGCTCACGATCGCCGTCACCGTCCTGATCCTGGCCCTGGCGGCCTGCAACAAGAAGAAGGGCGACGGCAAGGCCGCGCGCGGGTCGGGCGCGAGCGCCGGCAGCGGGCTCACCAACCCCGGAGCCGCCGGTGGCGTGGCGGGCGCCGGCTCCGCCGGCTCGGGCTCCGGCGCGGACCCTGCCGCTGCCGGCTCGGGCTCCGCCGCCGACGCGACCGCGGCCAGCCTCAGCAACAAGGCCGGCAACTGCCCGAGCGCGGTGGTCGGCGCCACCACCGCGCTCGTCGCCGACCCGACCGCGGCCGGCAACCTGGTGTTGAACATCACCGCCAAGGACGAGGCCGCGACCGCCACCATCCGCAAGCGGGTCGCGCACCTGATCGAGGTCCAGGGCGCGCCCGACACCGAGATCAAGCACACCGGCGACGGCACCGGCGGCGGCGCCGGCATGTGCCCGGTGCTCACCACCCGGGCAGCGTCGCTGTCGGCCACCGACATCGAAGGCGGCACCGCGGTGACCATCACGCCGCAGAACGGCGCCACCCTCGACGCGCTTCGCAAGGACGTCGAGCTCCGGGTCACCAAGACCGCGGAGTGGACCCAGTCGAACATCACCGGCACGCCGACGTCGGGCGGCGGCGGCGGCATCGGCGGTGGCAAGGGCGACCACGGCGGCAATCACTCGGGCAAGGGCACCGGCAAGGGCAAGGACGAGCCGAAGCCCAAGCCGACCGAGATCTGATCCGCCACGCTCACAGCCTGGGCACGAATCGACAACCCCGTCCAGACCTACGGTCTGGGCTCACAGGCTGGGCACGAATCGACGGGTGAGCCGGCCGTGGGAGCCCGGGCCGCCGCCATCGGGCCGAGCGGCCGTGGCAGCCCCGGCAGGTCGGCCAGAGGGGCCGCGGCGTGCCAGACCGGCGGCCCGCGCTGGCCCCGGCGGCGCCCCGGCGGCGCCCCGGCGGCGCGCAGCCAGACGCCGGCGCGGATGATCGGGGCTGCACGTTCGCATTTTGCGGCCGGGGCTTGTGCATCGGAGCGGTCGTGATAATCTATGCTCAATCAAGATGAGCGTCGCCAGTTCGTCGTCCCAGCACCCCAGCCCCACCGCGCCGCGTCGCCACCGCCAGCTCGGCCTCGAGTTCCGGACCTGGGGTGGCAAGCGGGCCGGCGCTGGTCGCAAGCCGCGCGGCGATCGGGCCGGTGTGGCCCATCGTCCGCGCACCGACTGGCGCCAGCGCCGGC
>JAYVSF010000802.1:0-3912 GCA_043775605.1 Myxococcales bacterium | reverse complement strand
TGTTGTCGTTGACCTGGGCGCCGGCGATGTGGTTGGCGCCGGTATCGAAGTTGACGTCGTCGTGGCAGCCGCCGCACACCGCGCGCTGCGGCCGCTCCTTCCAGGCGTTGCTGTCGGCGCCGGTGCCGTCGTGGCACTTCTGGCAGTTGTTGACCTGGGCCGGGAAGCCGACCTTCTCCCACGAGACCTTGGCGTTGCCGAAGCCCCAGATCGCGTAGCTGCCGTTGTCGGCGGTGGCCCAGGGGTCGTGGTCGGGGCCGGCCACGCTGGGCAGCTCACCGCCCATGTGGATCTTGTGGATCATGACCTTCATGTCGAGGGTCTGACCGCCCTGAGCGTCGAAGCTGCCGGGGTTGTGGCAGGTGACGCAGTTCTCCACGGTGATGCGGTCGCCACCGTGGCCCTTGAACTCGGCGCCGTGGCAGTTCTTGCAGGTCGCGGTGCGGACGATGTCGCGGGTCGAGACCGCGGCCGAGCCGTCGGGCACGAAGTCGAAGGTCGCGGTCGCGGTCGCGCCGGTGTGGCCGCCCATCATGATCGAGACCCGGTGGGTGCGGTTGCGCTCGTAGGCGACCGGCTGGCCGTCGACGGCCGCGGTCGAGATGTTGGTGGCGAACGTGTACGTGTAGGTGCCGTTGCCGTGGTTCACCAGCGTGCCGTTGCTCTCGCGGTAGGCCTGGGTCCGGGCGGTGCCGGGCGGGTTGGGGTAGCCGGCGCCGGCGACGGTCTCGGTGCGGGTGATGTACGGCACCCACCGGTCCGAGAGGTTGCCGCCCTGGGGCGGGGTGAAGGGCACCGGCACCAGCTTGACGATGTTGGCGGCGAACGGCCCGGCGTTGACGACCGGGGCGCCGGTGTCGCGCGCGACCTTGAAGTCGACCACGACCTGGCCGGCGGCGTTGGCGGTGGCGCCAGTGATGGTCGCGTCCGCCATGTACTTGCCGGTGGCGAACTCGCCCGACGTCGCCAGGAAGTCGGCGCCGTGGCGATCGGTGATGAGGACCTGGCCGCCGGGCGGACCCTGGTTGCCGTCCTCGACCGTGACCACCGTGCCGTCGTCGCAGGTGATGGTCTTGGTGCCGTCGCCGTTGTCGACCACGGTGCAGGACGCGCCATCGGTGCCGTTGGTGATCGTCGTGGTGGTGCCGTCCTCGCACGTGATCGTGCTGGTGCCATCACCGTTGGAGTTCACCGTGCAGGACGTCCCGTCGTGGCCATTGTCCGGTGCCGGCACGGTCACCGAGGTCCCGTCGTCGCACGCGATCGTCGCGCTGCCGTCCGGGTTCTGGGTGACGGAGCACGCGGTGCCGTCCTTGCCCGTGCACCCGGTGGTAGCGAGCGCGAGCGCGAGCGATCCGAGGACGAGCAGGAGGCGCGTGGGCCGCATGGGGGACTCCAATGGTGAACCTGGTCCACCGTGTAAGCAGGGGCCGTGCCATTCGTAGAGTGGCAGGGCGCGGGTTGTTCCCGGCGTCCGCGCGGGAATTGCGCGAGCTGCAGGTGGCGCTCCAGAATTTGCGCGGTCGGTCCATGACGACGGTCATCACCGACGGAGACCGGGCAGCTGGCGGGTTTCGCTTCTCGCCGTACCGCGACGAGACCGTCGACAGCTGCGCCGATCTGGTCCTGCCCGATCACACCTTCCTCGAGCGCTGGGAGAGCACGGTGCCGGCGCCGGCCCTCGATCGCGCCAGCATCGGCGTGCGCGTGCCCGTCGTCGAGCCGCTGCACAACACCCGCGCCACCGGTGACGTCGCGATCGAGCTGGGCCACCGGATCGGCGGCGCGCTGGCGGCCGCGATGCCCTGGGGCTCGTACCGCGAGGCGTGCGAGGCCCAGCTCCGCGGCCTGCGCGAGATCAACCGCGGCAACGTCCGCGCGCTCACCCACCGCGACTTCGTCCGCACCCTGGTCGAGAAAACTCGCCCGATCCGGTCGACCCGCTAGTATCGAACCATGTGTCGCATGTTCGGGCTGCTTGCCGCGCGGCCGGTGAGCGCTCGCCGGCTGCTGCGCGATGCGCCGCGCAGCCTGTGGACGCTGGCCGGTGAGCATCGCGATGGCTGGGGCGTCGCGATCGGCGAGCCCGGCGGCTGGATCGTCCACCGCGACACCGCGTGCGCGCAGGCCTCGGCCCGCTTCGACGACGTCGTCGACACCACCTGCGCCCGGGTCGTGGTCGCCCATGTCCGGCAGAAGACGGTCGGCGCCACCACGCTGGCCAACACCCACCCGTTCCGGCGCGGCTCGCTGGTGTTCGCCCACAACGGCACGGTGACCACGCTGGCCGCGCTCGCGCGCCAGACCTCGGCCGCGCGCCTGGCCGAGATCGCCGGCGACACCGACAGCGAGCGCCTGTTCGCGTACATCGCGACCCAGGTCGACCGCGCCGGCGACGTCGAGCGCGGGGTGGTCGCCGCGGTCCGCGCGCTGCACGCGGCCGGCGAGGTCGGCACCCTCAGCTTCCTGCTGTCGTGCGGCCAGCGGATCTACGCCCACCGCCTCGGCCGCGCGCTCCACCTGCTGGTCCGCCACGACGCCCGCGAGCCGCGCCGTACGCCGACCGTGGTCGTCGCCAGCGAGCCCTTGACCGACGAGGCCTGGCGCGAACTGCCCGAGCGCTCGCTGCACGTCCTCGAGCACGACGGCGCCGAGCCCCACGCCCGCCCGTTGCTGTGACGACCGATCAGAACACCTGGCCGCGCACGGTCAGCCCTGGGTGCACCGTCCCCGGGGCGCTGTTGTCGACGCTGAGCATCGTCGTCGACAACCGCCCGCGAGTTCGTGAAGCTCCCGTGAAGGCGCCGCGACCGTTCATCCAACCTTCACGAGCGGCCCGGCGAGCCGTCGCCACAGTGTGCCCATGCAGATCAAGTCGTTCGCCGCAATCGTCGCACTCATCCTCGTGCCCGCCGTCGCCTCGGCGCGGCCGGCCAAGAAGCCGGCGGCCTTCGTGGCCACGGTGTCCCTGGCTGACGCCCGCACCACCGCCCTCGCGCGCATCCCCGGCGTGGTGACGTCCGACGAGCTGGAGAAGGAGGGCGGGCGCTGGATCTACTCGTTCCTCATCGATCCCACCGCTGGCAAGGCGGGCTGGGTCAAGGAGGTCAACGTCGACGCCACCACCGGCACCGTGGTCAACGTCGAGGATGAGCGGCGCGTGGTCCACCGCCCCGCCGCGCACCGATCGTGATCGCTGCCCGCGGTGCCCGGGCGGTGGTCGCGGAGTGCGCCAACCTGGCTCGCGCCCTCGACCAGTGGGTGCACGCGGCGTTCGACCCGCTGGCGCGCCGGGTCGGTGAGCTCTGCGAACGAGCCCGGACGACCGATGTCTGCGATGCCCACGTCGCGCGGGTCGCGGTGGCCGGCGCGGACGCGGTCTACACCAGCGATCCCGGCGATCTCCGGCGCCTCATCGCCGCGTGCGAGGCCGGCAAGCCGCTCATCATCCGTTGCTGAGGCGGGCACGCCCCGCGTGATCGGCCCGGCCTTGGCCGCGAGGGGCGTGCTCCGTTTGAGTCGTACATCCGAGCGGACGCGCTCTCCATGATCGGTCCGAATCCGAATCCGAGCCCGAGACCGAATCGGATCCGAACCCGAGACCGAATCGGATCCGAACCCGAGGCGCTACGAGGCGCGGCGGGCGGGGCGGCGGCGGCCGGCGGCGGCGAGCAGGCGGGCGGGGGTGTCGCCGGGGCCGGCGGCGACGACGCGGACGCCGTGACGGTTGAGCAAGGTCTTGGCGGCGAGGAAGCCGCGGCGGTGCTCGCGGGTCATGATGTCGGTGACCATGCGGCCGAGCTCGGTCTCGGCCCGGACCGCGAACGACGGCACCTGCGGCACCAGCGCGATCACGCTGCCGGCGTGGCGTCGGGCCCGCATCAGCGCCCGCGCCACCCGGTCCTCGTCTTC
>JAYVSF010000801.1:0-8420 GCA_043775605.1 Myxococcales bacterium | reverse complement strand
AGGCGGCCGAGCGCTACGAGCGCGCGCTCGAGGCGTACAGCAAGGCCTTCGAGCTGAGCGGCGACCCGACGGTCTACCTCAAGCTCGCCAACGTCGAAGAGAAGCTGGCCCACTGGGTCGACGCCGCCGTCCACTACCGCACGTTCCTGGCCGCGGTCACCGACCCCGTGCCGGCCGACAAGACCGAGGCCGAGACCCGCATCGAGGTGGTCAAGGAGCACATGGGTGTCCTCACGCTCACCATCGTGCCAGACGGCGCGGCGGTGACCCTCGACGGTGTCGCGGTCGGGACCGCGCCGCTCACCGAGTCGTTCTTTCTGGCGCCGGGCGACCACACCCTGGCGATCACCGCCGACGGCTACCAGCCCGGCGAGCAGAAGCTCGGCGTCGACGCCGGCAGCGAGGCCGAGCGCACGTTCGAACTCGAGCCAGTGCCGGCGGTGATCGTCGACACCCCGCCGCCACCGCCGCCTGCGGCTCGGCTCATGCCGCTGCCGCCCGGGCCGTCGAAGTTGCCGGTCTTCGTGGTGGGTGGGATCGCCGTCGGCCTGGCTGGCGGCGCGGTCGCGACCGGCCTGATGGCGATGTCGCGCCACGACATCTTCGTCGACGAGGCGGCGTCGCCCAACCGGCGCGAGAACGCCCGGACCTCGGGCAAGAACCTGGCCCTGATCACCGACGGCATGATCGCCGGCAGCGTGATCGCCACCGGGGTCGCGACCTACTGGTACCTGAAGGTCTACCAGCCGAAGGCGCGGCGCTCCGAGCAGCGTCGGCGCGAGCGGGCCCGCCAAGCCGACGAGTTCGTCGGGCAGGGCGGTCCGGTGGGACCCAAGCTCCTGCTGGTGCCGTGGGTCGAAACCTCGGGCCTCACGACCGCCGGCGGCCTGGTGCTCGGCGGCTCGCTCTGACCGGCGTCGGCGCCCGAACTCGACCACAATCCACTAGGCTGCCCCCGCGCGATCCGCGACACTCGCGGCACGCTTTGACCGACGCGGTCGGTCCGTCACCTCAACCTCAGCGAGCCCTGCCATGAGCCAGCCGCAATACCCGAACAACCAAGGTCGTCCCGGCGGTCCTCCGGTCCCCATGCCGAAGGCGGGCACTCCCAAGATCATCCCGATCGTGGTGTCGATGGGCGTCGCGATCGGCACGTTCTCGGGCCTGTTCTTCGGCCTCGGCACCGGCAAGAAGGACGACGCGACCGAGGTCGCCGCGCCCGAGCCCGAGGCGGTCGCCGCCAACACGCCGGGCAGCGAGACGGGCTCGGCCGCCGCCGGCCCGGGCTCGGAGACCGGCTCGGCCGCGGGCTCGGGGTCCGGTTCGGAGACGGGCTCGGCCGCGGGCTCGGGCTCCGGTTCGGAGACGGGCTCGGCCGCGGGCTCGGGGTCCGGTTCGGAGACGGGCTCGGCCGCGGGCTCGGGTTCGGGCTCGGACACGGGTTCGGCCGCGGGCTCGGACACGGGTTCGGCCGCGGGTTCCGGTTCGGCCGCGGCCGCGGATTCCGGTTCGGGCTCGGCTGCGGGTTCGGGTTCGGGTTCCGCTGCGGGTTCGGGTTCGGGTTCGGGTTCCGCCGCGGGCTCGGGCGCTGGCTCCGGCTTCGCCGCTGTCACGCCTCCGGCGGTCGCGACCGTCACGGTGACCTTCTCGGTCTCGCCCGCCGACGCCGGCGCGACGATCACCGTCGACGGCAAGAAGGTCAGCGGCGGCGAGCTCGACGTCGATCTCAAGGGCGGCAAGAAGGTCATCAAGATCAGCGCGAAGGCCAACGGCTACCGCTCGTTCGACCAGACCCTGACGGTCACCGACGACACCGAGGTGCCGATCAAGCTCTACAAGCGGGCGGCCGGCGGCCCCAGCACCGGCGGCGGCCACAAGCCCCCGCACGGCGGCACCAAGATCGACCTGTAGCCCGCGCGAGAGTACGCTCGACGTCGTGAGCTCGATGCGCCCGACCCTCGCGCCTGCCTTCGCCGTGGCGCTGGCGCTGGCGGCGTCGGGGTGCAGCGTCAAGAACCCCGACTTCTGTTGCTCGTCGCTCGACTCGTGCCGCCAGGCCGGCCTCGGCGGGCTGGTCGTGTGCAGCGACCCCAGCCAGCCGTTCTGCGACGACGACGGCGTGTACGGCGTGGCCCGGTCGTGCATCGCCGATCCGGGCACCAACGCGTGCACCGGCCCGGCCGACTGCGCGACGCCCGACCAGCCGGTGTGCGACGTCGGTGGCGCCGGCACCTGCGTCGGCTGCGCGGTCGCCGCCGACTGCACCCGGTTTGCCGCCACCCCGCAGTGCGACGACGGCACCGGCGTCTGCGTCGCGTGCCGGACCAGCGCCGACTGCGGCGGCGCCAGCCCGGTGTGCGGCACCGACCACACCTGTCGGTCCTGCGCGGCCGCCGCCGAGTGCGCCGCCGGGCTCTGCACGCAGGCCGGCACCTGCCCGCCGGCCGAGCAGGTGATCTACGTCGACAGCACCGCGGCCGCCGGCAACGTCGCCTGCACCGCCGGCGCGCCGTGCCGGACCATCACCGCCGGGGTCGCCGCCGCCACCGCCGCCCGCCGCTACCTCGAGATCGCGCCGGGCATGTACGCCGAGCAGGTCATCCTCGACGGCCGCGCGATCGAGGTCAGCGCCACCGGCGCCGAGCTCGGGTCGAGCAGCAACCCGGTGATCGAGGTCCGCAACGGCGCCACCCTGACCGCGTCCGGCCTGCGGATCCGCGGCGGCGTCGGCCGGGGCCTGCGCTGCACCGACTCGACCGCGGTGCTGCACGGGGTCGGCATCGAGGACAACAACGGGGTCGGCGTCGAGGGCAGCGGCTGTAACCTGACCCTCGAGCAGGCCCGCGTGCTGGGCAACCGGGCCGGCGGCCTCTACCTGTCCGGCGGCCGGATCGCGATCCGCAACGCGTTCATCGGCAAGAACGGCAGCCTGTCGAGCGTGGTCGGCGGCGCGTTCATCCTGTCGCCGTTCGATCTCGCGCTCGAGTTCACGACCATCGCCGACAACCTGGTCTCGAGCGGCGCCGCCGGCCTGTTCTGTCAGACCGCGACCGTGGTCACCGTCGCGAACGACATCGTCGTCGGCGCCGCGGGCAACCAGGTCCAGGCCGACACCTGCGCGCCCCGCTACACGCTGTCGAACCAGGCGCTGGCCGGCGCCACCAACCTCGTCGCCACGCCGACCTTCCGCAACGCCGCCGCCGGTGACTACCACCTGGTCGCCGGCTCGCCCGGGATCGATCAGGCCGATCCCGCGGCCACGTTCACCATCGACATCGACGGTGAGGCCCGCCCGGCCGGCGCCCACGCCGATGTCGGCGCTGACGAGGTGCACTGACCTCGCCGTCGCCAGGGGAGGGCACCGCATTGACTGGACCGCGAGCGGAGGAAAGCAGACCCCGTGCCTCCACGCGTGACCCCGAACGCCAGAGTCATCGTAGATCGCTCGCCGAGGCTCGCTAGTTGTCGAGGGCGCCCTCCTCGATCCAGGTGAAGATCGTGGCGAGGTTGGCCGGGGTCAAGGTGGTCGCCGGCGGCGGTGGCATCACGTCGCCCTCGAAGTTCTCGCCCGCGCCCCGGATCTTGATCATCACGTAGCTCGCGTTGGCGTCGCCGGGCGCCACCCGGAGGACCTGGACGAACTGCGAGCTGGGCACGTCGATCAGCTCGAGGCGCGAGGACGCCGCGGTCGACAGATCGAGGCCGATCGCCGGCAGCGGCCCGCGGTGGCAGTTCGCGGTCGCGCACGACGCGGTGAAGATCGGCTGGACCTGCGCGCCGAAGCTGACGGTGACCGGCGGCAGGACGACCCTGCGCTCGACCGTGTTGCCGTCGCGGTTGCCCGATTGATCGCGGGCTCGCACCACGACGTAGGCTGTGGTCGCAGGAGTCAGCCCGCCGACGACCACGGTCGTGGCCCCCGGCGCGCTCGAGACGGTGGGCGCGGCGAAGTTCTGGCCACCCGCCGACGGCGCGACGTAGACGTCGTAGACCAGCGCGGCCGGCGGGGTGACGTCGTCGGCGGCCGCGGCCCAGGCCAACCGGGCGCGCACCGGGTTGACGGCGGTGGCGGTGACCAGGCCGGCGAAGGTCGGGCGCGTGGTGTCGGCCCCCGTGATCGCGCTGACCTGCACGGTGTTGCCGTCGATGTTGCCGGCCTCATCGCGGGCGCGGACCACGACGAAGTAGGTGGTCGAGGCCACCAGCCCGGTGAGCCGCACGCTGGTCGCGCCCGGGGCCGTGATCGCGGTCGGGCTGCCGAAGACCTGGAGCCCCGACATCGTCGCCGCGTAGATCAGGTACGTGAGGTGATCGGCGGCGGTTACCTGATCGCTGGCCGCGGCCCAGCTGACGTCTAGCTGGGCTGGCAACGCGGTCGGTGCGGCCGCGGTGGCGCCGGCGAACAGCGGCGGGGTGACGTCGGCGGTGGTGGTGGCAGCGCGCTCGACCAGGTTGCCGTCGGCGTTGCCGGCCTGATCGCGAGCGCGGACCACGACGTGGTAGGTGGTCAGCGGCGCCAGACCGGTGACGACCAGGCCGGTGGCGCCGGCCGCGGTGGTGGCGGTCGGGCTGGCGAAGCTCTCGCCGCCGGCGGTGGTGGATTGGTACACGTCGTAGACGATCGCCGCGGCCGGGGTGATGTCGTCGGTCGCCGGGTTCCAGGCCAGCGCGACCGACGTCGCGTTCACCGCCGCCGCGCCCGACAGCCCGGCGAAGGTCGGGGCGGTGGTGTCGGCTGGCGTGGCGGCGCTGACCTCGATCAGGTTGCCGTCCTGGTTGCCAGCCTGATCGACGGCGCGGACCACGAAGAAGTAGGGCGTCGACGGCGCGAGGGCGGTGGCCACGAACGAGGTCACGCCTGGCCCGGCGACGTAGGTCGGCGCCGCGAAGGTCTGGCCGCCCGCGATCGTCGCCCGGTAGACGCGGTAGACGAGGTTGCCGGCGAGGGTGACGTCGTCGGTGCCCGCGCTCCAGCTCACCCGGATCGTGCTCGCGCTCAGCGGCGCCGCGGCGGTCGCGCCGGCGAAGCTCGGCGCCTGGACGTCGACCAGGAGCGGGGTGGTGGCCGCGCGCTGCACCAGGTTGCCGTCGACGTTGCCGGCGCGATCGCGGGCCCGGACGACGAAGTGGTAGGTGCGGCTGGGCGCGAGGCCGCCGGCCGCGAAGCTGGTCGCGCCCGGCGGAGTGACGTAGCTCGGCGCGGTGAGGTCCTGGCCGCCGGCGGTGGTGGCGCGATACACCAGGTAGACCAGGTCGGCCGCGGCGGTGGTGTCGTCGGTCGCCGCTGGCCAGGTCAGGAGCGCGGCCGAGGGCGCGCCGGTCGCGGTCGCCAGCCCGGCGAAGCTCGGCGCGATCGTGTCGCGCGTGGTCCGCGAACGCTCGATCAGGTTGCGGTCCTGGTTGCCGGCCTGGTCGAAGGCCCGGACCACGACGAAGTAGGTCGTCGACGGCGCCAGGCCCACCAGCGTAGCGCGGGTGGTGCCGACCACGGTCGTGGTCGGGGTGCCGAGAGCCTCGGCGCCGGCCTGGGTCGCGAGGTAGACGTGGTAGCCGAGGGCATCGGCCGGGGTCGCGTTGTCGGCCGCCGCCAGCCACGACACCTCGAGCGTGCCGGGCACGGGCTCGGCGACGTCCACCGCGCCGCCGAACTCGGGCGCGGTGACATCGGTCGTGGTCGCGTCGCGCTCGATCCGGTTGCCGTCCTCGTGGTCGCGCCCGTCGACCGCGCGGACCACGACGAAGGCACGGCGGCCGGCGGCGAGCCCGGCCACGGTGGCGGTGGTCGCGGCAGTAACGGTGAGCTGCGCCACGCTGAAGTCCTCGCCGCCGGCGCGGGTCGCGACGTAGATCCGGTAGCGCATCCGGCTGGCCGGCGTGCGATCGAAGGCCGGGCTCCAGCGCAGCGCCAGCTCGTGCTCGCCGGTCGCGATCGCGGACTCGAGCCCGGCGAACACCGGCGCCGTGTCGTCATCGGCGTCGGTCGGCGGGGTGGGGCTGTCGTCGGGGTGGGCGCCGTCGGCGATCCAGCGCCGCACGGCCTCGACGGTCGCCGACGACAGCGGGCCGGTCGGCGGCATCGGTCGGCCGACCCGGTGATCGCAGGTCGGATCGATCGTGCACAGCAGATAGCTCTGGGCCGGCGCGCCGGGCGCGACCAGGACCCGCGCGGGCGCGGCGCGCGACGGCTGCCCGACCAGCTGCTGGTAGCTGACCCCGGGCGCGAGATCGACGCTGACCGGGGGCAGGTCGGTGGGCGAGCGGTGGCAGGTCGCGCCGCCGCAGCTCTGATCGAAGATGCGCTGGAGGTCGTCGTACGCTGGCGGCCGCGGGTCCTCGGCGCGCGTGCCGCAGCCGGCGATCACCGCCAGCGTCGCGAGCGCCACCAATCTCGCGCCGAGCATCGTGCGCGAGTGTACCCGGAACCGGCCGTCGTGGTCCGTCGTCAGTCGAGGCGCTCGACGCGGACGTCGACCTCGAGGGTCTCGCGGCCGCCGCCGACGTAGATGGTGCCGGAGGTGGGGGTGGCGTCGAGGTAGTTGCGGCCGACCGCGACCCGGACGTGCTCGGTCTGGGTCAGGATGCCGTTGGTGGGGTCGAAGCCCTTCCAGCCGACCTCGGGCAGGTAGAGCTGGACCCAGGCGTGTGAGGCCTCGCCCTGGGCCGCCCGGCCGTCGCGCTCGGTGGCGGTGGCGGCGACGGCGGTGAGCGCGCTGGTCAGGACCGCGGCGCCGGGGATCGTCGGCGGACCGCAGTAGACGTAGCCGCACACGTAGCGGGCCGGGACGCCGAGCAGGCGAGCCAGGCAGATGAAAAGGTTGGTGAAGTCCTGGCAGACGCCGCGGCGCTTGACGTAGACCTCGAACGGCGTGGTCGACAGCGTCGTCGAGTTCGGGCGGTAGGTGTACTCGGTGAAGATGGTCGCGTTGATGTCGAGCAACGTGTCGAGCAGGTCGAAGTCGTTGCGCTTGACGAAGCTCATCGCGTAGGCGGTGAGCTCGTCGAGCTGGCTCTCGGCCAGTTCGGGCGGCAGCAGGTACGGCGCCATGATCTGGCGCTGCCACGGCATCCACACCAGCGGGATCATCGAGCGGGCCCGCGGCGCGCGCTGGTCGAGCGGGGCGACGTCCTTGATGCAGACCCGGCTGGTCGACTGGATCACCATCTCGGTCCACGGGGTGTCGATCAGCAGCCGGCGGACCCGGTTGTCGAAGACGTCCTCGAACTCGACGACCTGGCCGGGCACCGAGATCTCGAGCCGGTGCTCGAGCAGCTCCTGCAGGCGATCGTGGCGCGGGGTCATGCGCACCAGGTGGGTCGAGCGCTCGATCGGCTTGTCGTAGCGGTAGATCGTGCGGTGGCGGACGGCGTAGGTCCGGACCGCGGCCGGCGCCTGGCCGCGCTGGGCGACCCGCCGCTGCACCGCCGGCGCCAGCAGCGAGCTGGTCGCGGCCGTGGCTGGCGCCGGTGGGCCGTGGCTGGCGATCACCGCGCCCTGGCGGATCGCGAGCAGGGTGCCGGGCGGGACCGGGCGCCAGGTGATGCGGGTCGGCTCGTCGTCGCCGGCGCCGTCCTGGGCCATCGGCTCGAGCGGGTTCGACGACACGATCACGCCCTTGACGCTCTTGGTGCCACGGGCGCCGAGATCGACGACGAGGTCGCCGTCGCCGAGGACCACGCGATCGTAGGGCGGGGCGAAGGTGCCGAGGTACAGCGCGCCGTCCTGATCGCGGTCGGCGTAGACCACGAGGTCGCGGCCATCGGTGAGCGCGATGGTGAGGCCGCCGTCGTCGTCAAAGACGTCGAGCCAGTCGCGGACCTCGGCGAGGTCGGCGTCGCCCAGGCTCTTCCAGCCGCGCTCGGCGAACCGGCCGAGCAGCGTGCAGAACAGCTGCTCGGTGTCGGTCGAGCCGACCGGCTCGAACAGCCCGAGGTCGTCGGGCGGGCGCCGGGTCAGGCTGCCGGAGTGGGCCATCATCCAGTCGCGCCGGCCCCAGCTGCGCACGAACGGCTGGGTGTTGGCGTCGGTGTTGGCGCCCCAGCGCGCGCTGCGGATGTGGAGCACGAACACGCTCGACTCGAGGTGCTCCCAGGCCCGGGCCAGCTGGCTGCGGATCGAGCCCTGCGGCGGCGCCGGCTCCTTGAGCACGACCGCCGACGGCTCGCCGCCCGGGTAGTAGCCCAGGCCCCAGCCGTCGGGCAGGTTTCGACCGGGCGCCAGGCACCGCAGATCGAAGGATGGCGCCAGCTCGCCCTCGAACGACATCGCGAGCAGGTTGGGCAAGCGCCGACTCTACCCTGCGATCCGCGTGTGACGTATCCGCGGCCTCGCCATCGCATGGTGGGGATCATGAAGCTCCGCCACGGCCTCGTCGCTGTCCCCGTCTTCACGGTCCCGGTCATCGACATCGGCAACGACAACT